>JBKJNM010000224.1:0-9422 GCA_046593655.1 Lacibacter sp.
TTGCTGCATGCTTTTGCTTACATAAAGTTCCTGTGGAAATAAAACAAAGCGTGGATCGGGGCTCCACCAAAGAGGAGGTTCATCATCATTAAACCAGGGAAAGATACCACTTCGATAAGCCAGTAATAAGCGGTCACTATGGAGATCACCGCCAATGGCCAGCAAACCATCACTTGCTGCCTGATCAACCGGTGGAAACCAAAGCTCATCCGTTAATACTTGTAAAGGCATGTGTAAAATAAAAGGAAAGTAAGCGAAGAAAAAAATCAGGCAATTACTTCAACGGTAGCACCAATACCTCTCTCGGTAATAGCATCACATAAAGGTTTCAGCTCATCATAGGCACCATTCTTTACGGCGTATTTCCCTTTGGTATGAATGATCCATGCACATTGCTGGGCTTGCTCCTGTGTATGATCGCAAAGATCTATCAGTGTTTCAATCACCCATTCAAATGTATTCACCTCATCGTTCCACATAATTAAACGACATGGTTCTTCCACATCTGTGAGCACATCTGTTTCAACCAGTTCTTTTGTATGTGAATAGGGGTTGATCATTACAACTGCAAATTTAAAAAGAGAAATTCAATAAACAATTTCTTCATATTGTACAAGCAACAAAACAGGCGGCTTTATTGTCATATAGGCGTCTTAGCAACAAATTCATGAAATTCCGCCTCATTAACCGAAAAAAAGGACAGGAAACTGCTTCTCCTGAAGGGAAGGCAATTGTGCTTTCCATTAACTCAAATAACCGGGGTCTTGATTTTTTAGTTGAATTGTTTCAGCATGTTCGGCCGGCCGATGCAAAAAATACGGCCGATGCTGAATTAAAATTCAAAGCCTTCCTGTTTCAGTTGCAGGATGATAAGTCGTTGCTTTTTTCACTTCGGCGGGCTTTGTTATCTCAGTTCAAAAAAAGTGATATCACTACCGCTTTATGTGAAAGCGGGCTCATCAGCTCGAGAGGTTTTATTCAGGAGTTGAGCTCCAAATTAAAGCATAAAATTTTACCTCCTTTACTGAAGTCAACAGATTTTCTGTTTGTATTTGATCGCATTTTTTATAAACAGAATGACTACGTATGGATTGAAAATATTGATATCAATCTGTGGATCCGGTTTTTTGAATTGATTGGTATTGAAGTCAATCTTTCAGAACCTCAATTGATCCAACAACTGTCGCATTCCATGCAGGTGCTCTCTTATCGTTTAACCATGATGGGTTTCGAAAAAGAAATCACCAGGCAATATGATGAAGTGAATGATGCAGTGTTTCCTTTCCTTGAACAGAACCGGTTGGTGAACCTGTTTATTGAAAAAAAGCAGAAACTGCATACAGAACATGAACAGAAACTGATCCTGGAAGGAATTGCAGAGTCGCTGCATAACTGTTTACAAAGTATTAAATGGGTTAAGGAACAACGCAGGATATCCGGAACCAGTTTGGCTGAAACATATTTGCTCACACGAATGGAGCAACATGTTGAACGCATTTTCATGGTATTGGATGCATTGGATAATGATCATCAGTTTAACACCCCACGCTTTATTCATTATTTCGTTACAGTCATCCGTAATCAAAACAGGAAAAACAGTTTGGGTGATTTCCTTTCGCAAAATCTCGGTTTGTTAGCTTACCAGATATCAGAACATGGCGGTAAACGGGGTGATACATTTATAGCCAAAACACGGAAGGATTTTTATAAACTCTTTGTAAGTGCCATGGGAGGTGGTCTTATCATTTCGTTTATAGCCATTTTAAAGAATCTGCTGGTAAAAGTTACCGTTGCTCCATTCTGGCATGCGGTATTATACAGTACCAATTACAGTATTGGTTTTTTATTCATTCAATTTACTGGTTCCACTTTAGCAACCAAGCAACCTGCTTTTACTGCATCAGCAGTTGCCAGTTCACTGGATAGTACGAAGCTGCAGGGCCGGCCCGATTTGAATAACCTGGTTATTACCATTGCACAGGTTTCAAGGAGCCAGTTGGCATCATTTGCAGGTAACTTATTGATTGTATTCCCGCTTACTTACCTGCTGGCAATGTTATTCTTTCAAACCACGGGAACAAAGATTGCTGCAGGAGCAGAGGCGGTGGCATTATTAAATGCACAGCATCCGTTTAAAAGTCTTGCTTTACTGTATGCCTGTTTTACCGGTTTCTTTTTATTCTTAAGTGGATTGATTGCGGGATGGGTTGAAAATTATGTAGTGTATGCACAGTTGCCACAACGTTTCAGGCTGCATCCTTTTTTACATCATAATCTCGGCAAAAGACAAATGAGGTGGTTGGTCAATACGGTTGAAAATAAGCTGGGATCAATTGCCGGCAGTGTGTCGCTTGGTTTCTTTCTGGGTATGGCAGCGTTTATTGGTAAAACATTCGGCATACCATTCGATATACGGCATATTACAATATCAGCAGGAAATACGGCGATTGGTTTTTTTGGAATGGAACGGCCGGTTGATTATCGCTTCCTCTCAATTATACTTCTTGGTGTGAGCTTGATTGGTTTTCTCAACTTCTTTGTAAGTTTTGGATGTGCATTTTATGTAGCAGTCAAATCAAGGGGTATCAGGCTCAAAGATTATCCTGAGTTATTAGGGATACTCTGGCGCCATATGCGGAAACATCCGGCCGATTTTGTGCGACCTCCATGGAGAAGAATTGAAAAAATTTAAACTACCATATAAATAAGAAAGGTTCACACATGTGAACTTTTCTTTGTGGGAGCAAACGGGATGGAACCGCATACCCTCCCGATTATAAATCGGGATGCTCTGAACCAACTAACTAAATTTTCTTGATAAGGGCTTCAATCATCTTTCTGCTTTTCCATGTCTTTACCTCTTTTTCTTTTTTTAAAGCTTCTTCTCTTGTCTGAAAGGTTTCAGTATAAACAATGACCCAATCTCCAGTTCCACCTGTAAGACCTTTGTGATTTGAATTGTGGTTTCTTAAACGCTCATGAAGTAAATCACTGGTTGCACCAATATAATATTTGGCTTTAGCCGGAGAATATAAAATATAAAAGCTATGCATAAAATAAAACCCCGAATTTCTTCGGGGTTTCTTTGTGGGAGCACACGGGCTCGAACCGCGGACCCTCTGCTTGTAAGGCAGATGCTCTGAACCAACTGAGCTATGCTCCCTTTTTGGGACGGCAAAGATAAGGGTACAAGTTTTTCTACAAAAACTTTTTTTGTTTTTATTCTATCAGGCAATTCTTTTGCCTTGGATAGATTGCTTGTACAATAAACAGCTCAATACGATACTTTAATATAGCCGTATCCTTCGGCCTGCTTTTTTACGAGTTCAAAAACACCATCGGGAACAGTGGTTACTCCCGTTAATA
Source organism: Lacibacter sp. (assembly GCA_046593655.1). Taxonomy (GTDB): domain Bacteria; phylum Bacteroidota; class Bacteroidia; order Chitinophagales; family Chitinophagaceae; genus Lacibacter. The sequence continues at coordinate 3,367 of JBKJNM010000224.1, forward strand.
ATTGTCCTTTTTCAATTTTATGCACTTTCATGGCGTGCTCACAAACAACAAAGGTTGCTTTTTTTTCAACTGCCAGTTTTTGAACGGCATTACTTACGGTAGATTTTTCCTGCACAATCATGTTTAACGACATTCCATAATAAACAACTACAATTTTTGCATCGGGGTTGGAAGAGGTGATCAAATTGATCATTCGGATAACACGTTGGTGAACCATTGTATCGGCTGAGGTAACATCAAACACCACATTGTAAGGTTGTGTTTGTGTCATTGCTTGTAAACTGCACAACACAATTGCTGCAAGTAATAATATACGTTTCATAACATGAAGTTTTAAGGTAAATAAGGTAAGCATTCTTTTTGTAAAATCAGCGTTATAGAGGTGAATCATTTTAAAGGCTGCTCCAAAACTAAATCCCCGCTACACAAGGTTTAGTTTAATGTCAATTAAAAAAGAGCACTTTATCAAAATTAGGAAAATGAAATTGTTATTTATACAAGATGTATTTTTTACGCATCATTTTATATTTCGATAACCCCGGTTCCCATGAATCCTGTATTTCTTTCACCGATTTTCCTGCAATGATTTGTTTTTTGAAATCGTAATTTCCGGCAAGCTTATCTATATCTCCTATTTGTTTGCTTTGGGTTTTATCAAAAAACTTTTCTTTGGCAGGATACGTTTTATATAGATCGATCATCCATTGTATTTGTATTCTTCTAGATTGAACAAGTTTGTTGATATCGTAATCTCTTAAATCAATACCATAGCAAACTTCATTCATATGCAGCGGAGCTTCACTCATGCCTGGGATGCTTCTGGGTGTAAACGAAAAACGATATTGATCTTTTAATGCGGGGCTGCCCAATACAGTAAATGGCATCAACGTGCCTCGTCCTAAGTTGAGAATAGTACCTTCAAATAAACAAATGGATGGATACAACATAATGCTTTGTTGTGTATTGAGATTTGGAGAAGGCTTTACAGGTAAGGTATAATACATATCATGATTGTAATTAGCAACCGGTATGATCTTCAATTTACATTTCAGTTTTGTTTGCATCCAACCCTCACCATTGATCATTTGTGCAAACTCAGCAATGGTCATGCCATGTGCAATAGGGATAGGGAACTGCCCGATTCCTGATTGCAAACGCATATCAAGGATGGGGCCATCCACCAGGTATCCGTTGGGGTTAGGTCTGTCTAAGATCAACAACTCCTTCTTGTTTTCTGCACAAGCTTCCATTACATCTCTTAATACATTGATGTAAGTATAAAAGCGGCAACCTACATCCTGAATATCGAAGATCATGATATCTACATTCGACAGATCTTGTTTGGAAGGTTTACGTTTAGCGCCGTATAATGAAATGATTCGGATACCCGTGGCTGAATCTTTCTCATCGCTCACTTTGGCACCATTGCTTGCATTGCCCCTGAAACCATGTTCGGGCCCAAATACTTTTACAATATTAATCCCTAAGGAAAGTAAGCTGTCTATCAGGTGTTTTTGGCCGATGATAGTTGTAGGATTAGCGAGTATACCTACCCGTTTGCCTTTTAAAAAGGGAAGATATTTTTGAGTTTGTTCAGCACCGGTTATGATTTCATTTTTATTTACGCTTGATAGCGGAAGGTTGTTGAAACTGGTTTTATAGTCTGGAATAATGTAATTGCTTATTAGAAGAAGGAAGGCAAAAAATACTTTCATAATCAAATGTAATGTGTTATTTCTTAAACGCTAAATATGTGAATAATGTAAGATTTGTTAAAAATCGTATAACAATGGGGAGTGCCTTTGAGTTTACTTTTATTCTGTTATCCTATGACATGTGTTGTGGGGTACTCTCTTATAATTAATTTTATGAAGCTCAACGCAACTTTCACTTACGCTATTGTCTTTTTATGCTTTATTTTATCTTGTACTACAAGTAAAAAAAAAAGTTACCTGTTGATGATTCCTCAACATACGACCTGAATAATCCTGTTGTTATTGGACTGCCGCCCAGTTTAGATGAGATATCAGGTATTGTTTACTATCCAAAGGATACCGCTTTGTTTGCGATTAAGGATGAGGATGGGGTTTTTTATAAAATTTACTTAAACAACAATTCGGTTATAAAGAGTTGGCGTTTTGATAAGAAAAGAGATTTTGAGGAACTGGTTCTTCATGACAGTATTTTCTATGTGCTGATAAGTAATGGGGATATTGAATCAATCAAATTTGACGACAGGGACTCTATTATAACCACTAAATCGGAATTTCCAGATTCAAGTGAAGTTAAAAATGAATTTGAAGCAATGTATTACGACGATAGTTTGCAAATGCTTATCCTTATATGTAAAAATTGCGATGGAGATGGAAGTAAAATGGCAACGGCATGGGGATATAATATTTCTACTCAAACTTATACCTCTGTTCCCTACAGCATTGATGCGCCACCAATTGCTGAAAAGCTTGGGGTTGAAAAAATAAAATTGAGACCTTCGGGAGCTGCAATTAATCCCGTAACCAAGGAACTTTATATTTTGGCTTCATTAAATAACTTAATTATTATAACAGACAGGGATGGAAAATTGATAGATATTCTTAAACTTGACCCTGCAATATATAGACAACCGGAAGGTATTGCATTCACACCATCGGGTGACCTGATTATTACGAACGAATTTTTCGAGAATAACCCTGCAAACATTTTGTATATTAAGAATAGAAAGAATAAAAAGAAAGCGTTATGAAAAGGTTAGGAATTGCCTTATGCTATGTATTTTTTTTACAGGTAATTTCTGTTGCTCAGGATAGTGTACAAGCCAGGATCATTTTAATTGGTGATGCAGGGCAGTTGATCAATGGAAAAGGTGCCGTGATTAATGCCGTTAAAAAAAATATTACACTTACTGATAAAACAACCATCATTTATCTTGGAGATAATCTTTATAAAGCATGGTTGCCGGATAACTCTTCACCTGGTTATGAAAAGGCGAAAGCACCACTAGATTCACAAATACAGATTGCAGCAAACACCCAGGCAAAAGTATTTTTTGTTCCTGGTAATAATGAATGGGCACTTGGAGGCCCCGATGGTTATGAATCTGTTTTAAGGCTGCAATCTTTTATTGATAAGGCAGGAAATGAAAATGTAAAAATGCTTCCAGGCGAAGGATGCCCGGGCCCCGTTGAAGTAAAAATATCTGACGATGTTACTTTAGTAATCATGGATAGCCAATGGTGGTTGCATGAAGGAGATAAGCCGGGGGTGGAATCTGATTGTCCTTATAAAACAAAATTTGAAGTATTGCTTCAGTTAGATGATATCCTTGCAAAGAACAACAACAAAGTGGTGCTGCTTGCACTGCATCATACATTCAGGAGTTACAGTTCCCAAGCCGCATATTTCAGATTGAAGCAACATATTTTTCCATTAACTGATCTAAATCCCAACCTGTATATACCTCTACCGGTTGCAGGTTCATTATATCCTATAACAAAGTCTGTATTTAGTGTAAAGCAGGATTTACGTCACCCACTCTACCAGTCGATGATTGCGTCAATTGAAGGTGTTGTAAAATCTTACCCCTATGTAATTTATGTTGGCGGCCATGATCCTTCCTTACAAATCATACAGGACAGCGGCTATAATTATATCACCAGTGGGAGTAGCAGTAAAAATGCAAGAGTTTCAAAAGGAAGTAAAAGTTTGTATGCATCTTCGGAAACAGGATTTATTACCATTGAAGTTTCAAACAAAAAAAATGTGCAGGCTAATGTGTATGTGGTTGAAGGTGATTCAGCCAAGATGGATTTTTCAAAACATATTCTTGCCTTTTCAAAAAGGACTGTACTTGAAGCTGATATAACAAGAGAGGTGGAATATAAATATAAAGATAGTGTGGTGGTTTCTGCCAGCGAAAGATATGAAACCAACTCTGGCTTCAGGAGATTGTTTATTGGAAAGAACTATCGTAAAGAATGGAACACACCCATTAAAATGAGAGAATTTAACATCAACAAAGAAAAGGGAGGGCTTAAAATTGAAGGTATAGGAGGGGGGAAGCAAACCAAATCGCTTCAAATGACTGATAAAAACGGAAATGAATGGGCAATCAGGTCAATTGAAAAAGATCTTAAAAAAGGAGTGCCTTTTAATTTTCGAAACTCATTGGCACAATACATTGCACAGGATGTAATTTCAGCAAGCTTACCGCATGCACCCTTGGTTATTCCGGAACTTGCAAAAGCAGTGGATGTCCTTTCATCGGAGTACGAATTCTTATATGTACCGGATGATCCTGGATTAGGGCGTTACAGAAAATTATTTGCCAATACGGTTGTAATGCTGGAGAACAGAAACCCCGGGGCTGGTTTTGTGGAGGTGAAGAGCACCCCAAAAGTGTACAATAAAATGATGGAAGATAATGATCATCATGTTGACCAGGAAAAAGTGTTGAATGCAAGGTTATTCGATATACTTATTGGCGATTTTGACCGGCATGGCGATCAGTGGAAATGGGGTACTTCTGATACAGGCATGGGCAAGCTCTACTTTCCCATTCCCAGGGACCGAGATCAGGCATTTTTTAATTCGGATGGACTACTGATATGGAAATTGTCAAGAAAGATGGTGCCCGCTTTGCAGGGATTTAAAAAGACAATAAGGGATGTCAACGGATTCAATTCACAAGCAAAGGATTTCGACCGTTTTTTTATGAATAACCTGGATGAAAAAACCTGGAAACGAATCAGTGAAAACTTCACACAAAAGATGACCAATGAAGTAATTGAAAATGCAGTAAAAAAATTCCCTGAACCAATTTATGCAATCGATGGAAAAATAATTGCCGATAAGTTAAAGAGCCGGAGGGATCACTTGCTCAACGATGCCATCAATTATTACAAGTTTATTTCAAAAGTAGTAACGGTAGCCGGCAGCAGTAAATCAGAATATTTCCATCTCAAAAATCATCCGGAGGGTTTACAGCTAACTGTATATAAAAAACTGGATGCTACTGATTCAGCTTCCATCATGTTTACCCGAATTTTTAAAAAGGATGTAACAAAAGAAATAAGATTATTTGGTTTGAATGGCGATGATAAGTTTGAAATAGATCCTGATGTTTCCTCAAAAATAAAAATTCGCATCATTGGCGGCAAAGGCAATGATACTTTTGATTTGAAAGGAAACATAAAAAATATCGTGTACGATCTTATTACTGAAAAAAATTATGGGATTAATTTAAGAAGAACGAACAAGGAATTTTCATCAGATCCATCAATCAATTTATACAAAGGATCTGCCTTTCAATATACAAGAAAACGGTTCCCTCAAATTGATATTGGCTTTAATGCTGAAGATGGGCTTTTGCTTGGCGCAGGATTTGCGTTAAGAACGTTTGGTTTCAGAAAAGAGCCGTATGCAACTGATCAAAGGCTCACCAGTCTTTTTGCGCCCACGAAAGGAGCTTATCGCCTCAAATACATAGGTACGTTTAATAAAGTGTTGTTTAAAAATGATCTATTGATTCGTGCTGAACTGGTAAACCCAACCATCAACAACTTTTTTGGTATTGGTAATGAAACAATTTTTAATAAAAGTAAGGGAATAGAGTTTTACAGGGTACGTTATCGATTTTTTGAAGCCGACTTAATGGTTCGAAAAAGGTTCAGTGAAATTGTGGAGCTATCTATTGGTCCAAGTTATTATCAATACTGGAGCAAGTTTAAAGATAACAGCAAACGGATCCTTGCCCATCCGGAAGTAATTGGCACGGACTCTGCAAGTATTTATGGAGTAAAGGAATACCTCGGGGCAAAAGCGAAGTTCGATATCAACTTTGTGAATAATGACATTTTCCCTACCCGTGGTATTACGTGGTTTACTGAATTCACTTCTATGTATGGGTTTAAAAAACGCACACATAACCTTACCAGGTTAACATCTGATGTAACCATTTATGCCAGTTTAAGAGATCCGGGAAAAGTGGGAGCAATCTTTCGTTTGGGTGGCGGTCATATTTTCAATAAGGACTACGAATATTTCCAGGCACTGAATAT
>JBKJNM010000266.1:0-4108 GCA_046593655.1 Lacibacter sp.
ACTCTTGTAAATGCATTGTTGGGAATTCCGTTGTTGATCTTTGTCCATGTTTTACCGTAGTCGGTTGTTTTGTATAGACCCGGTGTATGATCATTAAACTTATAACGTGTGGTGGCAATGTAGGCGGTTGCTTTATCATGCGGCGATACTTCAATGACATTGATTAAACATTCCTGCAAACCCGCAGGTGTTACATTTTTCCATGTAGCTCCATTGTCTTGTGTAAGATGTACAAAGCCATCATCACTACCTGTCCAGATCACTCCTTTTTCATGTGGCGATTCAATAACATAAGCGAGTGTTCCATAATTTTCTGCACCTACTGCTTCGTTGGTATAAGGCACACCGGGTTTACCTTGTTTGTCTTTTTCATTACGGGTAAGGTCGGGCGAAACTTCTTTCCATGTTTTACCCATGTCGGTTGTCTTCAACAAATATTGTGAACCATGATAAAATGTATTGCTCTCATGCTTGCTCCAGATGATGGGTGCATTCCAGTTGTAACGATACTTCATATCCTTTGCATCACGTCCAAGGTATTGAATGGGTGCAGCCATGATACTCGTACCAGCATTGGCTTTTGTATCGAGTACTTCAATAGTGCCCTGGTAACTGCCTCCCATTACATAACGGGGATCATCAGGGTTAAATGCAAGAAAGGCACTTTCACCACCTGCAGAAAAAGTCCAGCTGGCCGGGCTGATGCCGCCGCCTCCTAATTCTCTGTGTGAAATGGATACAGATGTATTATCCTGCTGACCTGCATAAATCCTGTACGGAAATTGATTATCTGTATTGATGCGATAGAACTGTGCGGTGGGCATATTGTTTTGCGGACTCCATGTGCGTGCATAGTTCACCGTTACAGAACAACCACCATCGTTACTGATGATCATGTTGTTTGAATTTTTTGGATTGATCCAGAGATCATGATAATCGCCATGCGTACCGCCTAATTGCTCCCATGTTTTCCCACCATCTCTTGAACGTAGTGCTGGCGCACTCAATACATAAATGGTTTGCTCGTTGAGCGGATCAATAAACAATTCAATATAATACCATGCACGTTGTATCAACCGATGATCGTTGGTTACAAGGCTCCAGTTTTTACCTGCATTGTTGCTCACGAATAAACCACCAGCTTCTTTTTCGCTATCGCTTTCAATGAGTGCATATACTTTTTCTGAATTGGAACGACTAACGGCAATGGACATCTTCCCCATTTCTGTTGGCAGGCCATTGGTTAATTTATCCCATGTTTCTCCTCCATCTGTTGATTTGTACAAACCACTGCCGGCCCCGCCGCTGATGACCTGCCAGGGTTTGCGTCCGTGTTCCCACATGGCTGCATACAAGATGCGTGGATTGTTCATATCCATACTTAACTCCACACAACCTGTTTGTTCATTCACGTACAATACATTTTTCCATGTAGTTCCTCCATCGGTTGATTTATAAATTCCACGTTCTTTTGATTTGCTGTACAAAGCTCCCTGTGCTGCTACAAATACTGTATTGGCATCTTTGGGATGAATGACAATACGGGAAATATGTTGGGTTGCATCCAGCCCCATTTTCTTAAAACTTTTTCCTGCATCGGTTGATTTATAAACTCCATCTCCATGATGTGTCATTACACCACGCACTGCATGTTCACCCATCCCCACATAAACAACATTTACATCATTCTCTGCAACAGCTATTGCTCCTACTGATCCGGTTTTAAAATAACCATCCGAAATATTGTTCCAGGTTAAACCAAGATCATCAGTCTTCCATAAACCACCGCCCGTTGTACCCATATAATAGGTATTGATATCATCGGGCACACCTGTACCACAGTTGGAACGTCCGCCACGGAAAGGGCCGATGCTGCGCCATTTTACAGCGGAAATTTGTTTGTTGAGATCGGACTTTGTTGTGTCGGGCTTCGGTTGTGCGTTGAGGGTTATTGCTGAAAGAAGAAGTGCAACTAAGATAATTTTCTGCATGCTGTATTATTTTGGAACGGTAATATATACCATATTTGGTAAGAACGGAAAAGCTGTTTGATTTTGAAATGATCTGATTTCTTTATCTTGTCAGCATGAAAAAATATGTACTCTTCCTGTTTGGTATGGCAGCATTGCATTGTTCTGCACAGCAGGTAAAAATTTCAAAAAACATTCAACAGGCCATGAACAGGATCGATACCAATACGATCCGTTCACATATTGCTTATTTAGCCGATGATAAATTAAAAGGCCGCTTGCCCGGAACCGAAGGTTACCAGATGGCGGTTGATTATGTAATTGACGAGTTTAAAAAAATGGGTGTTGCACCCGGTGCTGATAATGGCGGCTATACACAAAAATTAATCCTGCGTCGTTCGTTGGTAAATAACAAATCTGCAGTTGCTGTGCTGAAAGACAAGCTGGGCAATATTGATTCATTAGTTTTTGCAGTTGATTTTACTGCGGCACCACATCCCATGATTGCAAATGCATCGGCAACAGGACAATTGATATTTGCAGGTTATGGAGTTGAAATTCCCGGTGCTTATTCTGATTATACAGGCATTGATGTGAAAGGAAAAATTGTTGTACTGGTGAATGGTGCGCCTGATGGACTGCCATCAACATTAACGGCCCATTTTTCCAATGCCGGAAATAAAATGACGACTGCGTTTAACAAAGGTGCAGCGGGTGTGGTGATGATTAACCTGAATGCAAGACCAACAGTCAATCCCAACCCTGTCTTGCAATCGAATGTTGCGTTGAACCCTGACAAAACAATTGCTTACGGACGTGGTTTTGTGGGCAATCTGAAAGTAGTACTGAACAGCAACAAATCCTTACTCATTCGTTTATTTATGAATTCAGGTAAAAATGTTGAGCAGGTATTGGCTGATATTAAAAAAGGAAAGAACTCCTCCTTTGATCTGCCGTTCAGTATGGCTGTTTCTTATACAACTACACACAATGATTTTGAAAGTTATAATGTAGTGGCTGTAATACCGGGATGGGATAAACAATTGAAAAATGAATATGTAGTACATTCTGCACATCTCGATCATATTGGTATTGGCAGAGTGGTGAATGGCGATTCGATTTATAACGGTGCACATGATAATGCATCGGGTGTTGCCTCACTGCTGGAGATTGCACGGATTTACAAATCATCCGGCGCAAAACCAAAACGTTCTATTTTAATTGTAATGGTAACAGGTGAAGAAATGGGATTGATTGGCTCGTCTTATTTTGCTGCGAATCCAACTGTACCAAAATCATCCATTGTTGCAGATGTAAATACAGATATGCCAACAGTGATTGCCCCATTACTTGCAGTGGTTCCATTGGGTGCCGAACATTCAAGCATCATGAACAATGTTCAATTTGCGGCGAACCATCTTGGACTGGATGTAGAGAAAGATCCTGAGCCAACTGAAAACCGTTTTGTACGCAGCGATCAATACAGCTTTGTTATGAATGGAATTCCTGCCTTGCATATTAAGTATGGTACCAAAACAAATATCCCCGGTTTTGATATGGTTGCCTTTGTAAAACAATGGCGGGCGAAATACTATCATCAAGCCGCCGATGGTTTAGATGGCATCTTCAACTTTACCGCTGCCAAAACCTATGTGCAATTAAATTTTCTCATCAGTTATTCTATTGCACAAACAACACAACGGCCCACTTGGAATAAAGGTGATTTATTTGGAACTGTTCAGCAATAAGATCAAACAATACTTTTACAACAGCCGGATGTTTCTCATCGGGCTGTTTAACCATCAACAATTCCCTGACGATCAACAAAAAGCACCATCCTTAAAATTGGCGAAGAAACGTACAATCATTGTCAATTGAGTGAATGGATGCTGAAGCGCTAAATGGTTCACTAACTGGCTTTTAAAAACATGTATCCTCTTTTCTAATACAGTTATAGCTTTTATGACCTTCCCTCACCATCGAAATTTCACGTGACAAAAACAGATCATTTCTATATCAGGCACAATTCTTGAATTATCCCTATTACAGTCATAGAACGATCTGCCTTGCCAAAAGCAGCAGACCCAATTATTCACATTAAAATTTATTTTTTATGAAACAACTGATCATGTTTGTTT
>JBKJNM010000076.1:0-9166 GCA_046593655.1 Lacibacter sp.
AAAGCAATTGCATCCATTGGAAAAAATCTTGACAGGCAAGTTGCCAAAGGAAGCATCACCGAAGAACAAAAACAAACGGCACTGAAAAATATTAAAGCTGTTCCTGATTTAATTGAAGGTGTAAAAAATGCGGAGCTTGTGGTAGAAGCAGCAACAGAAGATACCGAACTCAAATTAAAGATCTTTAAAGAAATTGATAAGTATGCTCCAACAGGTTGCATCCTTGCAACCAATACATCATCCATCTCTATTACCAAAATTGCAGCAGCAACAAGCCGGCCTCCACTGGTGATTGGTATGCATTTCATGAACCCTGTACCGGTGATGAACCTGGTAGAGATCATCAATGGTTATGAAACAAAAAAAGAAGTAACTGCAACGATTGTTGAATTAAGTAAGGAGCTTGGAAAAGTTCCTTGTGTGGTGAATGATTATCCCGGCTTTATTGCCAACCGTATTTTAATGCCAATGATCAACGAAGCTATTTACAGTTTGTACGAAGGCGTTGCAGGAGTAGAAGAAATTGATACGGTGATGAAACTCGGCATGGCCCACCCCATGGGACCTTTGCAGTTAGCTGATTTTATTGGTCTTGATGTTTGTTATTCTATTTTAAACGTATTACAGGATGGCTTTGGTAATCCAAAATATGCAGCTTGTCCGTTGTTAGTAAATATGGTTACTGCGGGTAAACTTGGTGTGAAAAGTGGAGAAGGTTTTTATATTTATGCAGCGGGGAATAAAGAGTTGGTGGTGAGTGAGCGGTTTGTAAAGTAACCTATTGTAAATATATGTAACAAATCAAAAGGTTGAATATTAAATAATTGATTTCCAAATTTAAAATTTCAAATAAGCACCTTCTAATATCATATATATTTGTGTTGTGTGCAATCTTAAACCGACACTCATTGCATCGCATTAAGCATAATTTTAATCATCATAACAAATTTATCACTATGACAATGAAAGTTTACATTAAAACAATTTCAGTGGTTATTATTGTTCTGACAAATTACGTTGCATTTTCTCAAGATAGCAGAGAAGCTATAATAAGACACCTTGAGCAGAAAGAAAGAGAAGCTGTACTAAGGTCAGATAGCACGACATTATTTGACACCTTATGGGCGAGAACTATGGTTGTGAATACTCCCGCAAATCGGGTTGGGACATTTGAAGGAACAAAAATGCAGTTACGAACAGGAAAACTTCATTACTTGTCTTTTGAAAGAAGTATTGAAAAAATAACATTTAATGACAACCTTGCAATTGTTATGGGTGAAGAAAAATTACGACCGCAAGGCGATCAGGACAATGCAGGGAAATTAGTAACACGACGCTTTACAAACATTTGGAAATACAAAAAGAAACGGTGGCAAATTATTGCTCGACACGCAACAATAATTAAAATTGAATGATATTATATGTCGTAAAAGAAAAAAAGTAACAAAAAAAGAAAGGTAATAGTAATAGCTTTATTTCTATTAATATTACTTAAACAAAGCTAAAGGACATTATAAAATCCGACTTAAGGAAAGCAATAACTCTTAATTTAGAAAATGCGAATAAAATTTGGGACTTCAAATTGATTAGACAAAAGGATGCTTCAATTGCTAAATTTAATTTGAATAGAATAGCAGATAAATCATTTGGATTAGAATGGGAATATCTTGACCCTGGATATGATTTTTCCTTCCATATAATGTATATTGGCAATGAAGTCCCAAAGTTTAATTTATCTGGAATAATACTTGACATTTCAAAGTTTGACAAGTTTAAACAATCACCCAATGAAGACAGGAGATTTTCAATTGCATTCGTTGTAGCCTATTCTTTGTTATTTATCTTTATAGTTGGCAAATTTTAAATCGTAAAAGTCGCTATGGAAAATTTGTCATCATTGACTTAATAATGCTTATTATTTGCATTATTTCTGTTGTTTATTGGGTGATAACAAGACTGATGAAAAATGAAATTTTTATATAACTACTACTAACAAAAGTATCTGCAAGCAGGGCTGTACAATGTAACATCAGCTACGTGCAAGCATCAGTAGCGGTTCTTGTGGACGAATTTCAAATTCCATCGTCAATACCTGCTCGTTGGCATAAATTTTAAAGCCTGCCTAAACAGCATCCGACTCACATTCAAGTTTACATGACTTTGCAACGCATATTTATAGACCATAAATAAAATCAATGAAACACTAATAAATGTGTGAATCGTGTAACTTATTCTCCAAGTTGTGTAACGATATTAATATTACAATAGTAACCTTTAATGGTTTCATTATTGTTTTCATAGTTTAAAATAAATCAAATGAAAAAAACAAAATTAACTTTGGCATTATATACAATGATTTGTGCCTTAATAGCAATAGGACTTGCTGCCTGTAATAGCAATGGCACTAAAGATAAAAGTATAGAAGCTACTCAAATGAATATGGAAAATGTATCCATGAGTTCACCAGCTTCTGATTTAAAAACAGCCATGCGACAATTATGGGAAGAGCATGTTACATGGACACGCAATGTAATCATTTGCCTTGTAGATGATGCACCAGGAACCGACCAGGCAGTTGCACGATTACTCAAAAATCAAGACGACATTGGCAATGCAATCAAACCATATTACGGCGAAGCAGCAGGAAAAAAATTAACTGACTTACTTTATCCACACATTAAAATTTCTGCCGAAGTAGTAAAAGCAGCAAAAACAGGAAACACCGCAGCACTTGTCGATGCCAACAAAAGATGGTATGCAAATGCAGATGAAATTTCAGAATTTCTTAGCAGCGCAAATCCAAATTGGAAATTAGCCGACATGAAACTTATGATGAAAGACCATCTTAAACTAACGACTGACGAAGCTGTTGCTAGAATAAAAAAAGATTACGATGCTGATGTAAAAGCGTATGATGCGGTGCATATTGAAATTCTTAAAATGGCTGACATGCTTTCTGAAGGAATAATAATGCAGTTCCCTGAAAAGTTTAAAAGCAATACAACTAAATAAATTCAACAAGAGAATTTGGCTTAATGAAAAATCATATTGTAAAAATCATTTCTATTGAACTTGTAACACACGATGTAAAGCGTTTTAAAATTCAAAAACCAGATGGTTACAAATTCACACCAGGACAAGCAACGGAAGTCTCCATAAACACTCCTGCACTAAAAAATGAAAAACGACCTTTTACTTTTACAAGTTTAAATGACAACGAACATCTTGAATTTACAATCAAAATTTACGATAGCCACAACGGTGTTACCAAAGAATTAGGAAAACTAAAACACGGTGATGAACTTATTATTCTTGATGTTTGGGGAGCAATTGAATATAAAGGCGAAGGAGTTTTCATTGCAGGAGGAGCAGGCATTACACCATTCATTGCCATTCTTCGGCAATTACATACCGAAAACAAAATTGCAGGCAACAAACTAATTTTTACCAACAAGACTGAAAGTGATATAATTCTGAAACAAGAATTTGATGAGATACTTGGTAAAAACTTTATCAATACACTCACTGACGAAAAAAAAGAAGGCTACGAAAATCGCATGATTGATGGTGCTTTCTTAAAAGAAAAGATAGACGATTTCACACAGCACTTTTATGTTTGTGGACCGCCACCATTTGTAAAAGCTATTTCAAAAGCACTCACTATTTTAGGTGCTGAAACTGATGCAGTAGTGTTTGAAAAATAGAATATAAAGTAGATTTTGTGAATTGTGTAACTTATTCCCAACTTGTGTAAAAGCACATTGGGTTGACACAGTGGAAATGCAAGATTTTTATACTGACAGACTGAAGGGCGAGCGCCTAACATGAACTGTGTAAAAAATCAACCTACTCTACTTTTCGTACACCCTTCTATCACATTAAAATACACGCTATCGCCTGGTTGCCAGAGCAACGACACTTATTCTTCTAATTGTGCACTCGTTCTCACAACTGCATTTCCTGTCTTTCACTTATCTTCGAAATACATTTTTACTATCAATGATACAGTACCGTTTTTCAATCGTACTTTGTTTGTTACTTTCAGGTATGTTGGTGATCAACTGCACACACAAAACAGAAACAAAAGAAAAATGGGTTTCGTTGTTCAACGGTAAAGACATCAACGACTGGTTTGTAAAAATTCATCATCATGAAGTGGGTGTCAACTTCGGTCATACGTTTCGGGTAGAAGACGAAATGATTAAAGTACGTTACAATGAGTATGCTGATTACAAAGAACAGTTTGGTCACCTCTATTATAAAACAGCCTTCTCTACTTATCATTTAAAACTGGAATATCGTTTTGTAGGCGAATGGTTTAAAACGGCACCGTCTTATACTTTACGTAACAGTGGAATCATGTTTCATTCACAGGATCCGCATACCATGCCGAAGGAACAGGATTGGCCCATTTCTGTTGAAATGCAATTCCTTGGTGGGTTGAGCGATGGCAAAGCAAGATCAACCGGTAATATGTGTTCGCCAGGAACAGAAATTGTTTACAATGGACAGATCTATGCAGGGCATTGCCTCAACTCAACATCCAAAACCTATGATGGTGAACAATGGGTAAGTGCAGAACTCATCGTGTTAGGCGATTCAATTGTAAAACATATCATCAATGGCGATACGGTATTGCAATACAGCAAACCACAGATCGGTGGCGGCGTTGTAAACCGCTTCGATCCAAAAATAAAAGAGGATGGCAAACTGTTGAGCAGTGGTTTTATTGCACTGCAAAGCGAAGGACAGCCAATTGACTTCAGAAACATACAAATCATGGATCTGTCGGGCAGGTATCAAAAGAAATAAGCACTCTTTCTTTTCAAAGCGGCTACAGTTCCCTGTTTCAGATGGTTATTTTTTTTGATTACCTTTCTTATACAATCAACATCTGCAATGAAACAAATCAGCCTCCTAGTTATTGCTCTCCTGTTTTCTTTTTTCTTAAAAGCACAGGACAGTAGTTTTCATTTTACATTTAATCATTTGGCATTGTCGGTAAAAGATGTGAACCGTTCTGCTGAGTTTTATAAAAATGTACTGAAGCTGCAGGAAATCACCAACCGGTCGAAGATAGAAGGCATCCGATGGTTTCAATTAAAAGACGGACAGGAGCTGCACCTCATTTCAACAATACAGGAAAAAGTAACCATCAACAAAGCCGTGCATCTCGGTTTGTCAATTACCAATTTCGAAGCATTTGTAATGCAACTCGTAGCAGCAAAAGTTATGTATTCCGATTGGGGGGGCAAACTCAACACCGTCAACATACGTGCAGATGGCATCAAGCAAATTTTTTTCCAGGATCCCGATGGTTACTGGATTGAAGTGAACAATGTGAAGTAGCGATCATCAATCATCTCCAGCTTTCCCCATCAACCGTTTGCAAACTTGGAATTGAACAAGTATTCCTGAACTGGCTTATATTCACCTTCAACTCTTACAAAACGATTGCTGTATGCAAAAAAATAAATTATTACTATGGTCACTAACGGTTGCGTTAAGTGGCTTTTTATTTGGATTGGATGTAGCGGTTATTTCAGGTGCTGAACAAAAAATACAGGAACTCTGGCAGTTATCAAATGCCCTGCATGGATTTGCAATTGCTTCGGCATTGTACGGAACGGTTGTTGGTGCTATGTTTGGCGGCTTAATTGCTGACAAACTTGGAAGAAAACGATCGCTGTTCTGGATTGGTTCTTTTTTCCTCATTTCATCACTTGGCTCAGCTTTGTCGAATGATGTTTACATCTTTATGATTTTCCGTGTGCTGGGTGGCTTCTGTATCGGTGCTTCATCGGTTGTATCCCCCTTATATATTTCAGAGATTGCTCCGCCAAAGAAACGTGGTTTCCTGGTTGCACTGTTTCAATTCAATATTGTGTTTGGTATTCTGATAGCCTATGTGTCTAATTACTTTTTTCAAACGGGCAGCGAGAATGACTGGCGATGGATGCTGGGCATAGTGGCCATCCCCTCTCTTATCTTTACCATATTAACCTTGTTCATTTCTGAAAGCCCACGCTGGTTGATCTTGCATAAAAACGATACCATAAAAGCAAAAGAAGTTTTAAATGCTATTGATCCCGATGTTGCAGAGCAAACATTACAAGCCATCATTCAATCGAAACATACAACAGGAAAAAAAGCAGCCACTCCCCTTTTTTCAAAACAATACAGGTGGCCGGTATTACTTGCTTTTTTATTGGCATTTTTTAATCAAACCTCAGGAATCAATGCAATCATTTATTACGCACCCAGAGTATTTGAAATGAGTGGCTTGGGTAAAGAAAGTGCATTATTATCTTCAACAGGTATTGGCTTGGTGAATCTTGTTTTTACGATGATTGGTCTTTCACTCATTGATCGGTTTGGAAGAAAGTTATTAATGTATATCGGTTCTATTGGTTATATAATATCGCTTTCATTGATTGCGTATGCTTTCTTTACCAGCCAGTTTGCTGGTATGACCATTTTTGTTTTCCTGTTTATTGCATCACATGCAATTGGACAAGGCGCTGTGATCTGGGTCTTTATTTCAGAAATTTTTCCGAATGAAGTGCGTGCAAGCGGCCAGGCTTTTGGCAGTTTTACGCATTGGCTCTTTGCGGCACTCATCGCCAATATCTTTCCCATTGTTGCAGGAGCATTCGGTGGTGGCCCTATCTTTTTATTCTTTACGGTGATGATGGTTTTACAACTGCTCTATGTAAGGTTTATGATGCCTGAAACAAAAGGTGTATCGTTAGAGGATATGGAAACCAGGGTGATTCATTGAATTTAATAATGCGGAAAATGCTGTGCAGTAAAGAGATTCTCCTGCATTCTTTCGGTGTTAGCTTTAAACGCAATAGAAAAAATTACCGGTAGTTCTACTGTTTTTATTTTTTTTATTCACACTTTCCTCAATGCTTGTTCTGAACTGAAAAAATTCAGCAATAAGAAATTATTTTGCAGCGTTATTATTTATATCCCCCAAAATCTTCTGTTGTAAAATTGTTTTATTGAATTTGACCATTCAACTAAAATCGATATGCTATGAAAACTTTTACAATGATTTTAATTATTGCAGTAACCTCTAGTTCCTGTTCAATCAACTCCAGTCCTAAAACAACTGCTCCTGTTGCAACAGCAACAGTTGTTCATTACAAACCGGCACCCATTACCATTGTTTCAAATAATAATCGTATCAGGGGAATGCAGAAATATTACCGCAGCACAAACACAGCAGTTGGTGCTGCAAGGATTGTGATTGATAAATCTGATTTTGAATTGCGGGTATATGATAATAAAGGTTTGCTGGCAGTTTATCCCGTTGTGTTTGGGTTAAAACCTCTTGAAGATAAATACATGCAGGGCGACCGAAAAACACCGGAAGGAACGTTCAAGGTCAGCTATTCAAAACAACATCAGCTATGGAAACATATGCTCATGCTTGATTTCCCAACAACTGAAAGTTTAATTAAGTTCAAAGTAAGAAAACATAGTGGATTGATTCCGGGTAATGCAAGTATTGGTAGTGGAATTGGTATTCATGGTGTAGAGCCGGGCAATGATTTTTTCATTGATCGTTTTTACAACTGGACCAATGGTTGCATTTCACTCAAGAATACACATATTCAAGACCTGGCGAAATATGTTAGGACAGGAACTCCTGTTTCCATTCAGAAATGACAGCAGATTTTTTAATTGATATTGCACAAATCAATTTCTTCAACTGTTTTAGTGCTGAGGATTACTTTATTGATCACTCCATTCATGTTATAATAAACGATCATGATACCATAAGCCATTTGATAGGCTTCCCAGTTAGTATCTTTCAGCTTGGCATTTCCAAAACGAAGAAAAAGATCATCCCGCTTAGCACCCATTACAGGAACGGTAAACTTTCCTTTGAATGCTTCTGTGATCACCACATAATCACGCTGGATATAAAAGCAGATACCTTTATCATCGTAGTACACACCTCCGCCACAACCTGATTCATTTCCTTCTTTGTCGGAAGAAGTAAAACAAGGCAATTTTGCTTTGATCTGCTCAGGATCAGCATTGGGCTTGGCTTCATTGATCCAGCCCTTGTACACATCAACTGTAATAACACCGCAATCGGGTTTTGTTTTTAATTGAGCTGAGGCAGTAATATATCCGGAAAAAATAAAAAGCAGAGCTAAAGCATATTTCATGTGTTCATCTGTTTTTTTAGGTTTGCCACATAGGTTCGTCATGAAAATAATCGTTGCATCTTATATAAAGTAATCGATCATTTTGATGGCTCATTTCATATAATTCCCTTTGTGTTAATTCTGCAAAATTCCACGGAAACTTTCACTTCAGCAAATGAAGCTTTGTTGTGTAAGTGTTAATTGTTGCTGCACAGATCAATGTTATCCGTTGAATTGGTGCTGATGATCACTTTGTTCACCATACCCCCTGTATTATAGTACACAATCATAATACCATAAGCCATTTGGTAAGCTTCCCAGTTGGCATCTTTCATTTTGGGGTTTCCGAAATTTTTAAACATTCCGCCCCTCTTAACACCCAGCACAGGTGCTGTAAACCTTCCTTTGAACTTATCTGTGATCACCATATAGTCACGCTGTGTATAAAAACGGAGTCCTTTATCATCATAATACACACCACCACCGCAGGTAGATGCGTTTCCTTCCTTTTCAAAGGAAGTAAAGCAAGGCAGTTTTATTTTGATCTGTTCAGGATCAATATTGGGCTTGGCCTCGTTGATCCAGCCTTTATACACATCCACGGTAAGAAGTCCGCAATCGGCTTTTACTTTCAATTGAGAAGTGGCCACAAATGAGGTCATCAGCAATGCAATTAAAAAAACGGAATATTTCATAGAATTAATATTTGCCTGTTCACTACAAATTCCCTGCTAAAAATTCAATATGGGGGAATAATTGCCCGTTTGGAGAAATATTTAACTTCACCGCTATGTTTTTTATTCTTTCAAAACTGCTTTACTTTTTTATTTCACCATTTAACTGGTTGTTGATCCTGATCCTGTTTGCCTTTTTTTCAAAAGATGCCAAACGAAAAAGACGTTGGATCATCCTCAGTTGCTGCTGGTTTTTATTTTTCTCCAATCCATACATGATTCATAAACTCATTATCAACTGGCAGGCGCCCCAAAAAACATTGGTTG
>JBKJNM010000248.1:0-5537 GCA_046593655.1 Lacibacter sp.
TCTTAAATAAATGGCAGTAGAATAATCACTTTCGGGCTCGGCTCTCCCGACCTGTTGCCAATTGGTGAATTTATAGTTGTTGCTCAAACCTGTAAAGTAAAGTATATGAGCTTAAAAGAAAAGTAACGGCAAAGTGGGGAGCCCCTACGGCCAACAGGTTACTTCAGCCTTACCAGTAATATCTATGCTGTTTTTTTTATGATATAAATTTTTTTGCTGAGTTAATATAGTTATATTAGTAGGACTTACTACCCCCCATCTCTATTTTATTACTTAAAAATCAAACACATGAACAAGTCGATTCGTTTTGCACTTTTGTGCACAGCTTTTTCCCTATTGTTAACGTCATGCGGTGATACTACTACTACCACCAAATCTGAAACGGAGAACACCGATACCGTAAGCAAAGTTGTAGAACCCGCCCAATCGAATATTAATACCACGCCGGAGAACATAGTTATTGTTCGCTACAAAGTGTCTGATTATGCAAAATGGAGAGCTTCGTACGATTCACGAGATTCGATGCGTGCTGCCAACGGCCTTCGCAATTACATAATTGGCCGTGGTGTGAAAGATACCAGCATCATCATGGTAGCGTTGAAAACAGATGATATAGCAAAAGCAAAAGCCTTTACCAAAGACGCTTCTCTTAAATCTGCCCTGCAAAAGGGTTATGTAATTGGCACGCCAAAATATAACTTTACAACAGTAGTCTATCAAGACATGTCAACCAATATGTCAGATCTGCGTTCTATGACTTTCTTCACAGTAAAAGATTGGGATGCATGGAAAACATCTTTCGAAGGTTCCAGGCAAACAAGGGTTGAAAATGCTCTTACCGACAGGGCATATGGATATGATACAGATGATAACCATAAAGTAGTGCTGGTAGTAGGTGTAAATGATTCTACCAGGGCTGAAGCTTTTTGGAATTCAGATCGTATCAAACAACTACGGGCAGCGTCAGGCGTGGTAGGAGAAGTTGAGCGTTTTGTTTACCGTATTGTGCAGAAGTATTAAGAGCAAGTCTTTTCCTTGACTATCTTTTTTTATTCGTTGTAAAATAATTTCCTGGCGCAGGTCTTAAAACCTGCGCCATTTCTTATTAATTTTATTTGCATGGGGTTGGCCTTAGCCAACCCCGTTAGTTAGCCATTTAAACTTGTAAACATTTAATCAATGCAACGCTATAAGAGTTTATACATATGGATGATTGTGCCAATGCTGTTTATGCAGTTCGGTATTTTTAAAGATTATTAGGGTGATTTTTCTGATAATGCATGGTCGGTTCATATTCATTACTGGACGGGTACTGTGTGGTATATCTATCTCATTCTACAGCCGTATTTTGCAACACATGGCAAACTCAACCTGCATCGCACCAATGGTATTATTGGTATGTTCTTCGCAGGGGCTGTTTGTTTAACAGCGTTTAGTATGCTGCACCGGGATATTGCAACAACGGAGAAAATATTAAAAGTTCCTGAACAGTTTGGTCCCTTTAAGCCTTGGTTCTTTTTTGGGGTGGCCGCTGTAGAAATTGTAATGATGGCAGCTTTTGGTTTTGCTGTTATCATGAGTATCATACAGAGGAGAAAGCTGGAGCAACATGCATGGTGGCTCATTACAACAGTATTCCTTATTATGATGCCGGCTCTTGGCCGTGGAATACAGAATGTATATATCGGCATGAACATAAAACAGTGGCCCAATATTGACATTATGGTACCTATTTACCTAACACAGGTACTGATCATTGGTATGCTTTTGTTTGCTGCCTGGAAATATGAGAAATTGAAACATCCGGCAACCTGGCTGGCGGTAGCTGTTAACCTGTTTATTTTCTTATTGGAACCATTGGGAAAATCGGAAGCAATACAACGGTTTTTAAAAGCCATGATCAAAGGATGATTTTTTGAACTGTAGATATTTGTGTTGTGATTTTGTTTAACCAATTCATCATCACCAAACCTGGAATATTTTCCGTGAACCGCTAAGATACATTTCATGGTAGCCCGCCATTTTTTCCTGCATTCGCCAATGTGGGGATACGACGAAGTAATTCCTACGATGGCGCAGGAATGAGGCTTAGCCTGTAGCTTGGCTTCTTGTGCCTGCTAATAGAATTACAAAGCACAAGAAGGCTATACACAAAAGCCACGCCTCATTCTTGCGCTAGCAGCGGGGGCTTAGCTTACTGCATGGCGAAGACTTGCACTCTAAAGAACTACCGTATACATGGCACACAAACAAAACCAGCTGCTTTTAAATTGCAGCTGGTTTTATATTAACTCATTAACAAACAGAGTTAGTTATTGCTTAATCAATTTAAAACTTTGTGTTGAGTTACTGGAAACTACTTTAATAAAATAAGTACCTGCATTTAAATGTGCTGTGTTAATTATTGCATTGCCTGCTTGCTTATTAGTATAAGTACCCATTAACTGTCCTGTCAAATTAAAAATGCTGATGGTTGAATTGGATTTGATATTCATTATTCTTAAATCATCAGCAAAGGGATTGGGGTAAACACCGGGATTAAGGTTGCTGTTATCTCCATCAACTTCTATAGAAATGCTTTTTAAAAAGTTTGCAGCCAAGGCAGCAGAGGCCGTATAAGAATCAAGGTTGTCTATATAATAGGTGCTGCCGGTGAATGTATTAGAATTAATCAAAACCAGTAAATTATTAACGGTGGCATCCGATGTAGCGGGGTCCGGCGTATCAAGCCAGGAAAAAATAAGCCGCTCCCATTGATTTTGTTTGGTTGTGTAAGCAATATAACGACTGTTACGCCCCGTAGGATAATTAGTTGAAGTAACAGTGCTGCCATTTTCCAATTGAATAATAACCGGTGTGCCAATAGGTGCAGCAGTATATACATCTAAATAAAATTTTTTAGCCTTTGTTTTATAATCAGCCGCATTTGTTATAGCGCTGGTATTATAAAGTATATAATCGTACTGCACAGTACTGTTGCGTATATATTTGCCACTTAGTGCAGAGGTGTTTATGCCCGTTGGCGATGGATTAGCTACGATGCTGTAAGCGCCATCACTTCTTGAATAAGTTGCCTGACCCGCTGCATCAAAATTTACAAACGAAAATCCTAAATTATAAGGAGGTTCCACATAAACATTCATAGCAATATTACTGGTACTGCAGGAAGATGTAACAGTACAGGTTACATTACCGCTTGAACTGGTATTTCCCCAGTTTATTTTTATAGAATTTGTTCCCTGCCCTGATGCTATTGTTGCACCGGATGGAACTGTCCAGGTGTAATTGCTGCCACTTGGTGCATTTGCAATCGTATAAGTTTCTCCCTGTGCCTGGTTTAATACCACCCGTTTTCCCGACATGGTGGGTGTGTTGCCGGCATAAACCCTTACATAATCTACTTCCATTGCAACGGGGAAAATAGTATTATCAACAGTGCCACCTAATGTGCCACCAACTGCAAGATTCAGAATTATATAAAACCGTTTATCAAAACGCCATGCATACGGACTTATATCCGCAGCAGTTAGTGTTTGATAAAGATTATCATCCACAAACCACCTAATAATTCCTGCCTGCCATTCAATAGCAAAAGTGTGAAAGGCATCGGCAAAAGTGCCGGAGTTTAAAAAAAAGTTGGCGCTTTTATATTGATGATCTGTAGAAGAAGTTCCGTAATGTAATGTTCCGAATGAGTTGGCAGGTTTGCTGCCGATTAATTCGGATATATCAATCTCACCACTTTTAGGCCATGTACCATAATAACTATCTGTTGGCATCATCCAGAAGGCCGGCCATAAGCCAGCGCCTTTTGGTAATTTAATCCTTGCTTCAAAACGCCCATAAGTCCAATCGCCTTTCAAATAGGTTTTAATGCGGGCCGAAGTGTAATTATTGGCTTGCACTCTTTCTTTTTTTGCAGTGATTTTTAATGTACCTGCCGAAACAGTAGCATTGGCAGCTTTGTAATATTGTAATTCACCGTTTCCCCATCCACCGCCACCGTTTTCAGCAGTCCATTTAGCGCCATCAAGGGATGTGCCGCTAAATTCATCCGACCAAACTAAAGTTGGGCATTGGGCAAATACTGATGTGTTTACAATAAACAGGCTGGTTAATACAACCAAAGCCATCCTTAGTGCGAGTTGATTTTTTTTCATTTGCAATCGTGTTATTAGATAATGAAATAATAACTCAATTTAATGGATACTGTAGCCGTATGCAATTTTTGTGGTACATCAAAACTACATCACAGGCGATAAATATGTCTTTAACCGGTAGAACTGTTTATAGCCCGAAAGATTTGTGTAATAGTTGCCGTTATTTTTGCGGCTGGTAATACCCCCTCGTCCTGGCACAATGAGGCTTAGCCTGTACCGTGGCTTCTTGTGCCCGCTAAAAGTATTACAAAGGACACATGAAGCAAATGCACAAAACCCCCGCCTCATTTTTGCCTAGTGAATGTTTTGATCATAGGTATGCTTTTGTTTGCTGCCTGGAAATATGAGAAACTGAAACATCCGGCAATCTGGCGGGCGGTAGCTGTTAACCTGTTTATATTCTTATTGAAACCATTGGGAAAGTCGGAAGCAATACAACTGTTTTTAAAAGCAATGATTAAAGGATGATTTTTTGAGCAGTAGAAGATGGTGTTGTGATTTTGTTTAACCAGTTCATCATCACCAAACCTGGAATATTTCCCGTGAACCGCTAAGATACATATCATGGTAGCCCGCCATTTTTTCCTGCATTTTCTTCATTTCTTCTGAGTTTTCTTTATACTTTTCCCAGCTCTGCTCATAGGCAGTAAGGCTGTCATACGTACTTACCATTACTACTGTGTTGTACTGACCAGTCATATCAGTCATAATGTTAACCAGTTCTTTATTTTCGGCCATCACTTCTTTAAATAGTTTTGCCAGCTTTGAAGCGTTACCGGGTTTGCAAATAAAAATATCATGTACAATAATCATAACAATGTTTTTATTTATGTAAAAAAATTTACTGATGTTTCTGCTTGTTGATTTTCCAAATTAAATATACCAAAAGTTTTCAGTTCCTCCTTCAGTGTAGTTAATCGCCTGGCTTGATCAAACCGTTGCTTTTTCCTACAAGTTTAAACCTGAATTTTTCCGGTTCAGACAGTTTCCTTCGGCATTCTTCTTATTTTAGGTAAATTGCTGATGCGTAATGTCTTACATATTGGTACATTGAACATGGGTAGTATATTCAAACAAATCAAAACATTATTGATGCTCATTATAGCCTGCACAACCTTGGGTTCAGAAGTATCGGCACAAATATGTCCGCCCAATATAGATTTTGAAAATGGAAGTTTTTCCAACTGGAAAGCATATAGAGGAGGGGTATCTGCTGCAACCGGCTCGAATGTTATTTCATTGATTGAAGCAACGCCCATTACAGGAAATCATGAAATTTTTTCAAGAACTTCCAATTCATTTACAACTGATTTTTTTGGAGACTTTCCGGTTGTTTGTCCAAATGGAAGTGGCTATTCTGTAAAGCTGGGGAATACA
>JBKJNM010000057.1:0-5568 GCA_046593655.1 Lacibacter sp.
GTTATAAAACCTGGATGAAACATCCCTTCTTACAATTCCTTCTGCAAAATATTTTCCTTTGTAATTATAATTTAACCTTCCGAAAATAGCACCCCATGTATCCTGGTATTCATAACCGCCGGTAGAAATATAATCGCCCTGCATGTAATTCATGTAAAAATAATCTGGGTTAGTTGGGTCCTGGCTTTTAAATCTTGCTGCCGAATTGCCAACACCATATTCTTTTCTTGCTTCATAACCTGCCAACAAACCGAAGGTGTGGTCTGCACCTAAGTTATAGGTGTAACTGGCTGTCTGCGTCCATATCCAGTTAAATGCATTTCCTGAATTATTATAAGCATTGTCAGATTTATCTAAAGTGGAAATATCTGTCGGGTCAAAGTTTCTATCAAGATTGCCATTAAAAAACCTTGGCGTATATCCAGCACTGTAAGTTTGGGTAGTATTGATACTCATCTGGCTCCTCAGGTGCAGGTTTTTTATTGGCGATACATCTATATAGGCAGCACCAATAATGCCAATAGCATAATTTTTATTGAACACTCCTCTCTTTAAAGCTGCAATCGGATTCACATTTCTGTCAATGCTTGTTTGGCTAAACTGGCTGTATTCATTGAACTGCGGTCTTGATACATAAATAGGTAAAGTAGGTTCAGTACGAACCACCGGCATCAGGTCACCTCTTCCTCCTGGGTTTTCCCAGCTTTCAAAACGTGGGTTTAATGTAAAGCCTATTTTTAAGTAATTTTTCGGAGTAAAATCAAGATTTAAACGAGCAAGTATTTTTTGCCAGTGAGCATTGCCCACAGTAAAGTTACCATCAGATCTTACATACCCGATACTCCCAAAAGAGCTAAGCTTATCAGTGCCACCTGAAAAATTTAAATTGGCATTGATTTGATTGGCAGCCTTCATGGTAGCATTCCACCAGTCTGTGTTGGCAACATTGGCTGGTACTACATAAGCAGGATTTCTTCTTTTTTGAATAGCAATATATTCATCTGCTCCTGCCAGCTTTGGGTTTTGATAAAACGCCGTTCCATAAGATACATCTGCATCTGTCTGAAACCTCCCCATCCTGCCTTTTTTTGTAGTGATAATAATAACGCCACCGGATGCATCAGAACCATAAATGGCTGCACCGGAAGCATCTTTAAGAATATCAATCGTTTCAATATCATTTAGGTTTACAAAATTCAACCCTGTTCTTCCAAGGTTCACGCCATCCATAATTACCAGTGGGTCAGTACTGTTTTGCAAAGAAGTAAAACCCCTGATTAATATTTTTTGTGTAGGAGGATTTGTGCCACCACTGTTGGTTACCTGCACACCCGAAGCCCTGCCCTGCAATACTGAACCAAGACTGGTGGAAGGCATGCCGGCAAGGTCACTTCCCTTAACAGAAGAAATCACACTGGTAACGGCATTTCTTTTTGATTTGCCATAGCCTTTATCAACATACACTTCTACCTCTGTCAGTTGATTTGCTTTTGGCGACAATACAATTTCCATATTTGCGGCTGCTGCTATTTCTGTTGCATCATAACCTACAGACGTAACCGTCAGCATTGTTCCGGCAGCAATATTTGAAATGGAGAACCTTCCATCAGCCCCGGTTGAAGTTCCTTTCTTTGTTCCTTTTTGTAAAATGCTTGCACCACTGATTGGATCGCCAGTGGTTGATTTTACCAGCCCCTTCACAGTGCTTTGCGCCCATGATGCCGCTACTATACAACTGCATAAACAGAATAGCAGCATTTTTTTCAGGATTTTATTTTTCATAACAATCATTTTTTTGGTTTACTATTATTATTGACGTTCAAATTTGCATGTATTGAGATAGCTGTCAAAAGTTACTTTGTATGTAACAGGCGTGGTAGAAATTGGAATCTCGGCATTTGCACCTCCGCCAAATACGGTATTGTCAGGATCAGTGGCGTTATCAAACCGCCAGAAATCTGTCCAGCCATTATTTGTAGTGATGATAAATTGTGCTGTATTATAAGTACTGCCGGTAGGCGTACCCAACTTGAGTGTTTTAGTAAAGAGATATGGATTAACGGGGTCTTTGTCCATCAAAATAATATCAGGCAAGGTATTTTGCCAGTTCATATTTGGATAATCTGCAAAACCACGACCAACAAAAGCAGCTTGACCAAATGCACCGGAAGGATTTGGCGTGGGCAAAGCGAAAGTGGTAAAAGATAGATTTAATGCATTAAATGAAATCTTGTAATAGCCTTTATTGGGTAGTATAATAGGCAATGGACCTTTCGAAAAATCACCCGTAAGTTTCGTAGGGTCAGCCGGATCAATTCCATACATGAATGGTTTTAGTGCTGTTTTACTTGGTGTAAACCATACTTTAGAATTTGGAGCTGCCGAATAATAAGTAGCCTCATAATTATATGATGAAGTTTTTTTGATAAGCATCGGCACACCAAATAAATCGCTGGTAAGTTTTGCCGGGTCGGTGCTTTCTATCAGGTACATTTTTGGGAAATCTGAATTCAACAAAATCTTAAACTGTTTCGATGTTTCGTTGTTACCAACATTGGTAGCCGTTAGTGTAATGCTGTGTATTTTATTTGCAGCAGTATCAGGCATTTTAAATTTGTACCTAACATGGTAGCTTTTGGGGTTTGCTAAATCTGTAAGGGGAACCGTGTTATATAAATACCAGTCATCATACCGGAGCGTAAAAGATTTCAGGCCAACATCATCAGTAAGGTCTGCTTCCATAAAAAAATCAGCGCCCAGTGTGGTTATAATTACGTCATTGCTCATTACAATTTTGGGGGGGTTGGGGGCACTTGGTGTGCTATCGCTTTTTTTACAACTGCTGAAAGTTGAAATAAATACAACCAGGCAAAGCATTGTGGAATTGAAAATATATTTTCTCATAAAATTATTTTAAAGGTTATTGTTTTATAGCCTGTACAAGATTGGTTTGTGCATCAAATACAAAAAGATAAGTGACTGGCGTAGTGGTAATGGATATATCTACATTTGAACCGCCATTGAATACTGCATACTCAGGGGATGTGCCATTGTCGAAACGCCAGAAATTCGTCCAGCCATTATTTGTTGTCATAATAAACTGGGCTGAAGTATAGCTGCTGCCGGGAGGGGTTCCTAACTTAAGCCGCTTTGTAAAAAGAAAAGGATTTACAGGGTCTTTATCCAGTAAAATAATATTGGGTAAAGTATTTTGCCAGTTCATATTCGGATAATCATAAAAACCCCTGCCTACAAAAGCAACCTGGGCTGGTGATGTACCCGTTGGCGTATATGGCTTTAAGGTATAATTTAACAGTAATGTGTTAATGGTAATTTTATAATAACCTGTGGTTCCCAACATAACGGGTAAACTTTTAGTGCCATCAGTTATTAATTTCAAAACATTGTTTGGGTCAGTGCCAATTGCTATCGGCGTAAAACTTGTTTTGTTTGGTATAAACCTTATTTTAACACCGGAAGTTTTTGCATAATAAATTATTTCAAAAGTGTGCGAAGCTATTTTAGTCATGGGTGCTGGTACGCCGTATAAATTTCCTGCAAGGCTGGAAGCATCTGCTACATCCGCTAAATAAACCTTATTAAAATTGAGATCCTGGAGGCCAATCTTTATTTCAGTAAAATTGGTAGCGCCTTTACTATCTGTAGCCTTTAAAGTAATGGAATGAATTTGCAAAGCCGCATTGGTGGGAATAAGTACCGGCTCATTCACCGTATAATCATTGCCGGACACAGGAATTGTTTTTGAAATATTCCATGGCTGATAAATAATTTCAATTTTCTGTAAGCCATCCGGCGATGAAACTTTAGCCTTTAAAATGATTGTTTTACCGGTGCTGTCAATTATAAAATCAGACACGTTGTTAAATGTGATTGACTGTGCAGGGGCTTTTAACACAAATACATCATCTGTGTTTTTTTTGCATTGTACCATTATTATTGATACCAGCAGAAGGCCTGTCAAAATGGGGAGCAATCGTTTTTTCATCATGTAGTTTTTATTGTTTAAGAAATCATTGTTTTATTATCTTTTTCAAATTATTTTCATTCAGATTGGTTACGGGATTAAATTTGTTTCCCTCCATGTATTGCAGCAAACTATATTTCAATTGGGCAGCTACGGGCCGCTTCTCTAAATCATGCTGAATATCCATTGTGCATAAAAGTAATTTGCCTTTGCCCACTTTTGCTTCTATAATACTTGCCATATTGCGGTTCTTGAAAAAATTATCTACGTCTCTTAACACAATAGCCGAAGGATTGATTCCAACACTGTCTAAAACCAATGTGGTAGAATTTTTACACAAGTCCCACCATTGCCAGTTGGTATATTCATCCGTAGGAAAATTGGCGAAAGCAGGATGAGCAGGATTAATCAACAACCCCATCGTACCAGGCTGATTAGGAAAATGAACAGGGCTCCAAAACACCTGCACAAATTTCCCTTCCACCCCATTTATTTTTTCTTTCGCTGGATTTAGTAAAACAGTTTTGCCTTCATTTAAGGCATTGATTGCTTCTGTATAATCTGTTGTAAAAACTACCGCAGAATTTTCTTTTGGTAATATTTTTGGATACACCCAAATATTCCAACTGTTACTGTAATTAGTATTTTCAATAAATACGGTGATGGTTAGCTTTTGTGCAGTTGAAATTTTATTTAATGCAGCAGTAATATTCCCCAGCGTTATTCCATTACCAATTTCAATGGTTGATGGGTTGCATCTTCCTTTTGTTATAATCTGTTTATCGTTTGTAGCAATTTGCCAGCTTACAGATGCCTGTTTAATAGAGGCTGCGCTAAAATTAGCCACTTCAACAGATGCAGAAAAAGTTTCATCATTAGTATAAGTTGCTTTTTCAAACCTTACCAGCGGAACTACAGGAGAGCAAAATTTTCTAAATTCATCGGGTGTTATCAAACCTTTACTTTCCCAAAACGCATCCAGTATACCAACCAATGCAGTTCCCTGCCCAGGGAAATCATGTAAATCCAATAGTTGGAAACCACTGGCACCCCTGGTTTTCAAAGCTCTTTCAATTTCTTCTTTGTATAATAGTACGGCGAGTTTTCCACTTGCCTTTGTAAAATCATTTGCCAGTGGCAGTAAATTCTTTTTTATCAAATCATTTTTTACAGCAATAAAATTTACAGGTTTTAATACACCGGTATATTTTGAAACCTCATTCATATTTGGATACACAGCGTACTGTCCCACTTCATGCAAAATCAATGGCACTGGCAAACTATCAACCGCAGTAGTATAATCTTTATTGAATGATGGTAACTCAGCATCAAAAATTCCCTGCCCACGTACCCAACCTTTCTTGGTGTATTGGGTAACAAAATAATCATCGGCTGGTACAGGCCATTTTCCAAAACCTTCTTCAAAAGTGAAAGTAGTGGTGGTATATAATCTTCTTTTGTCAATGGCTTTCAATGCCATTACTTCATCAGAAAGCCATTGCATGTTTCCCTGCATTTCGTTGCCCATGCTCCAAAAACAAAAAGACGGATGATTGCCATAATATTGAATTATTCTTTTCGCT
>JBKJNM010000007.1:0-27483 GCA_046593655.1 Lacibacter sp.
ATGCTGGGTATCATCCACAGCTTTAATCAATCCATTCATGAAAAAGAAAGCACAGCATTTTTAGCTTACCGTTGGAAAGCCATCCGTTTAACGTTTGTGATCATTTTTATTTTTGTAGCAAGCATGTTATTGCTTATTACACAAGGACAATTGTTTAATTGGATTCTTAGTATGCTTGAAATTGAAAATGAATTAATTAAATGGCTCATCATCATATTACGCTGGATCGTGATCATCTGTTTGTTCTTTTATTCCATTGCGTTTATTTACCGGCATGCGCCTTCGGTTGAAAAAAAATGGAAGCTGATTTCACCCGGTTCAATTGTAGCAAGCGCATTAATTATTTTATTTACATTTATTTTCTCTTTCTGGATCAACAATTTTGCTGCCTATACCATTTACGGTTCTATAGGTACCATTCTGATCCTGATGATCTTTATTAATTCCATTTCATTGGTATTGCTGATAGGCTTTGAACTCAATGTAAGTATCAAAATGCTCAGGAAGCAGAGCGATAAAAGGTTGAAAGAAGAGATAAGCGGTGAAGCTGAAGAAATAAAGACATCGTAACTTTAATAAAACTCTATTGTATGAAAAAGATATTGGTTTCATGTGCAGCTATCCTTACCATGATGGCTTTTACAAACTTACCGGATGAACTTAGTATTGGAAGTTCGCTTCCATCCCCTGAATTGAAAATGAAGGATATTTCGGGTAAGCAGTTTTCTTTTAATGATGTAAAAAAGAAAAACGGTTTGCTGGTGGTTTTCAGTTGCAACACCTGCCCTTGGGTAATTAAAAACCAGCAGGTAGCTATTCAGGGTTTTAGTTATGCTGTATCAAAAGAGATTGGTGTTATTGTTTTGAATTCAAATGAAGGATCAAGAGATGGAGGTGATTCAAAAAATGCCATGCTGGCTTATGCCAAAGAACAGAGATATCAATGGCCTTATGTAATGGATGATAACTCTAAAATGGCCGATGCATTTGGTGCAAGAGTAACTCCTGAATGTTATTTATTTGATAAGAATATGAAACTGGTGTATCATGGAGCTATTACAGATAATCCAAAAACACCTTCAGAAAGCACCCGTGATCATTTAAAAGTTGCTGTTGATGAAGTGGTGAAGGGGAAATCTGTAACCATTACTACCTCCAAAGCAATGGGATGTACGATTAGGCGTAAATCATAACAACGATAAACACAATAAAAAAATCCCGACATTTATCGTCGGGGTTTTTTTATTCTTATAAAGTGTAAGCTTATTTTAATCCCAGCATCAGCTTCATTTCTTTATCCAGAGCATCAGGTTTCATTTCAGCTTCTACAAATTTTCTGTAGCCTGTTTTCTTATTGATGAATAAAGTAGCCGGCATTGATCCTGTCCAACTGCTGTCAATTCTTGGACAAAAATCATCGGGCTTTTCTTCATCTAACCAAACAACCTCTGCCGTAAATTTTCTTTTAGTGGCAAAGTCACGGATTTTCTTAGGATAACTTTCTTTAAAATCCATACTCACCAACAGCAGCTTAACATTTTCCTTTTTGTATTTATTAGCAGCTTTATGGAAATAGGGGATCTCTGCTATACAAGGTCCGCAGAATGTTGCCCAGAAGTTGATGACAAGCACAGAATCATTTGTAGCTGCATATTGCAACAGGTCATCCATCTTCCATCGTTTAATGGGTTGTGCATCAATTGAGCTTACACAAAGGCTTACGAGGAATAAAAACAGGATTCGGTTCATTCTATAAAGTTACTGTGCTTCTTCATTCATTGCATCCAGATCATCGGCCCGAAATCCCCACTCATCTAATAATGTATTGAATGTTGCATCGGGTAAACGTTGTTGCTGATAATGCCCTGCATTTGTTTTTTGCCGCAATGCTTCATAAATACTCACCGCACATGCAACAGAAATGTTAAGAGATTGAATAATGCCCATCTGCGGTATTAAAAAATTTCCATCAGCCATTGCACGGATTTCTTCACTTACTCCAGTATGTTCATTGCCAAATACCAATGCAACACTGCCCGTAAAATTGATCTCGTATAAACTCACCGCATCGCTGCTGAGATGGGTAGTAAAGATTTTTTCATATTTTTTCCGGATCTCTTTAAAACATTCTTCCGCATCTTCATACTGGTGAACCGTTAACCATTTGGCAGCACTGGAAGAACTCCTGGCACCCCATTTTTGATGACGTGGAATTTTATTGGTGAGTACATACACTTCCTGAATACCAACGGCATCGCATGTACGCATTACAGCAGAAATATTATGCGGATCAAATACATTTTCCAGCACCACGGTTAAATCAGGTTGTCGTTTACGGAGCACAGATAGCAGTCGTTCACGGCGTTGAGAAGTCATGAAACGAAATTAATGGATTTTTTTTCTGGGATCGTTCAATCAATACGTTTGTATCTTCTGAAAGGACGAAGAAATTTAATTCCCTTTGAAGTTTGAAAACGTGTAGCTACCTGATGCCAGTTGCCGTTGCTGAAATTCCAAACAAGAAAATGCAAATGAGGAAATAAGGTATATCCTGTTTTTCCACTCAGTGCTATCTCCTGCCCTTGTTGCACTGTATCACCAATATGAACAGATGCACCATTGTACTGCAAGTGCCAGTAACCGGCTCTTGATCCGTCATTGTGTTGGATGACGATCATATTTCCAACTGGTCTGTATTTCCTGTTCCAACCTCCTTTATTGCCATCTTCTTTAACTCTAACAACAACCCCTCCCCGTGCAGCGAAGATGCTTGTTCCCCGTTTCATGTTAAAATCAAGTGCTGCCCTATTCCTGTGCGAAAAGCTGCTGAAATATCCCTGCACAATTAATTTACCCGTCTTGTTTTTAAATGGAAGTTGATAGATATAGCTTGTATCATCCTTCAGTTTTCCTTTCTGTAATAATTTTATTTTGGTTTGATAGGGGTCTTTATGAATGGCACATCCTGTAATCAGCAGAAGAAATATAAGAAAGGCAGGATTAACTGAAAGATGTTTTGACATATCTGCAAAATTAAACCAGCTCTCCTTTACGAAAGCCATTCATTTTACAAAGTTGTTGAAAGCAGGGATGACTGAATTCTCCGCCTGAATGATTCGACCCATGCATAGTGCTAATGTAAAATTGAGGATGATATTCTGTATGTATCATGGCGCAATAAAACAAGAGAGTCAATTGCTGGTATATTCGAATCTCTTGCGGGTGAAAACACACAACAGGGGCATCAGTTTTTTATCTGGCTTCACGGAACACAAACAAGGACGGAAGTAAATGCTAACTTTTCTTTTACTTGAGAAGAGAATTGTGTTCCGATGCCAAATCCGATTTTATAATATTCATTTAAAGGCAAACCAAATCTTGCAGAAAACGTTAAATGCCTTTTGTTGGGTTGAGAATAAGATTTCAAAAAAATAAGAAAAGTGAAAAAAAGAAAAAAATTTCATGATCCTTGAATTAGTTGTTTTCAACGATAAATCGCAAATACTAGACAACAACGACATCCATCACCTTTATTTAAAAAATTAATGCATGAATGCAATGTCGCCATTTCCAACACGAAATACTTTCCAATTTTTAATTATAACCCCTAGGCTATTATTAATATCCCAAGTACAGTCAAAATAAATTCCAAAATATCCTTCCGAACAATTTTGCTCTTTAGGAACATATATAGACAATGGCTGTATATGCTTTTTCAAGGCAATTGGATTTGTGGGTTTAGGTATAATATCTTCTACTTCTGAAGAATCACTATCTCCAAGATAAAATTTGTACGACTCCTTATAAAAGTTAAATATTTTTTCCATCAATTCTTCCTCAAAAAGAGTGTCTAATTTTTGATCCAATTTTTGAAAACTATTTTTTTGGCAATTACCTAATGAATCAATTGTGTCTCTAAATTCAACATCAACTTCTACGTTAAAAGATTTAAACTTGTAAGGCAAAATTATCATACTATCTTTTTTATAGTTTTTGTTTTGTATTAAAGCATATTTACATTCAACAGTAAAATTATCAAATAAACTTGTTGAAAAAATTAGCCACGGGAGAAACAAATAAAATAATCTCATATTAATATCATGTTTTTCTATGGTACTGTATAATATACAGATTTGTCATAGTATTCTTACGCCTTTGTTGGTATTGTACAAGGCTCATCACTGCAAAAAGATAAGTAATGCAACAGCCTGCCGTCGTTCGGTGTTTTCACCAACGACACGTGTAGCAAATCCCTTCTCTCTGTTTTCTTCAAAGGGTAAGAAAAGCAAAATCATCAAAAACTCTGGAATCTCTTGTTGGTGAAAACACACAACAGGGGCGGTAGTTATTTAACTGGCTTATCGCAACATCAACAAGGGTGGAATGGATATAAAAATAAAAGCTCCACTTTTCAGTGAAGCTTTTTTTATTTGTCGGGACGACAAGATTCGAACTTGCGACCACCAGACCCCCAGCCTGGTACGCTACCGGACTGCGCTACGTCCCGAACTTAAAAACATACACCCATCACTGGATTTATGCGGGGAACAAAAGTAAGATTAAATGCATTTGATACAAAATCAATCAACAAAAACTATCTTAGCGCCGCAATAACTTGAACCCGTTACATGACCATTCTCATCAGGCAGGCACACATTATTGATCCAGCTTCTCCTTTTCATGCTACCAATCAGGACGTTTTAATTGAAAACGGATTGATCCTAAAGATTGGTCAATTGCAGGATGTTTCAGCCGATCATATCATTCAACAAAATAACCTGCATCTTTCTCCGGGATGGGTTGATCTGTTTGCTCATTTCTGCGATCCCGGTCTTGAATTTAAAGAAACCCTGGAAACAGGAATAGCAGCCGCAGCCGCAGGTGGTTTTACCGAAGTAATGGTATTACCCAATACACAACCCGTAATGGCAGGTAAGTCGCAGGTTGAATATGTGGTTCAAAAATCAAAACATGCGGTCGTTACAATTCATCCGCTGGGTGCAATAACCAAACAAGCCGATGGAAAGGAACTGGCTGAAATGTATGACATGCATGATGCAGGTGCCATTGCATTTACAGATGGGATACATCCTGTGCAATCGGCCGGGCTTTTACTAAAGGCATTGCAATATGTAAAATCAATCAACGGAACAATTATACAAATACCGGATGATAACAGCATTGGCACATATGGTTTAATGAACGAAGGGATTGTGAGTACAAGATTAGGGTTACCCGGCAAACCAATTTTAGCAGAAGAGATACAGGTGGCGAGAGATATTAAATTAACGAGATACGCCGAATCAAAACTGCACTTTACCGGTGTTACATCAGCAAAGAGTTTAGAATATATCAATCGTGCTAAGGAAACAGGAACTAACATCAGTTGTTCTGTTACACCTGCACATTTATATTTCAGCGATGATGACTTGCAGAGTTATGATACCAATCTCAAATTATATCCTCCGCTGAGAACAAGCACAGAAAGAGAGGCGTTAAAAAAAGCTGTACTCAATGGCTCTGTTGATTGTATTGCTTCGCATCACCAGCCCCATGAATACGACAGTAAGATTTGTGAATTTGAATACGCCAAACCAGGTATGATTGGTCTTGAAACCAGTTATGGAGTCATGGGCTCTGTGTTTGGAGATCAACTGCCTGCTGAAAAATGGGTTGAGCTCGTAAGTATCAACCCAAGGAAAATTTTAGGAATGCAAATTCCAACGATTAAAGAAGGTGCTGTTGCCAATGTAACAATCTTTGATCCGCTGGCGACATATGTATTTACAGCAGATGCCATTCGCTCCAAATCAAAAAACTCTGCCTTTATTGGTAAAGAGTTGAGAGGAAAAGTAATTGGCATTATTAATAACAATCAACTAAAACTCAACTAAACCATTTTTTATGGAAACAACACAATCAAATCCTCTGATACAGTATGGCGTCATGAGTGCTGTTGTTGGAATATTAGTTTATATCCTTCTCTATCTTGGAGGTGTAAAATTTTTCATGAGCCCAATTGCCTATTTCGCATATGCAATACCAATTATATTTGCTGTACTTGCCTGTTTAAAAGAGAGAAAAAATCAGGGTGGGTTTCTTGAATTTTCAAAAGCATTGAAAATTAGTTTTGGAGTATTTGTTCTTACATCACTTGCTACAAGTATTCTGTCTTATGTAATGATGAATTTTATTGATTTGGAATTCAGCCAGGCCATGCAGCAGGCTTCCATGGAAATGACTGAAAAAATGATGAAACGTTTTGGTGCGGGGCAGGATACAATTGATAAAGCATTGGCCGATGCTGCCAACAAAAGCCCATTTACATTAGGCAAAATGGCTTTAGGGTTTGCTTTCAGTTGTATTTTATGGTTCCTCATTTCATTGATTATTGCAGTTATTGTAAAGAGAAAGAATCCGGCTAACGAAATGCCACAAACCATGTAAATTCAATAATGAACGTAAGTATAATTATACCCCTGAAAGATGAAGCTGAATCATTGCTCGAACTTTGTTCATGGATTGAACGGGTGGTAAATGAGCAGCAACTTTCGTATGAAATTATTTTAATTGATGATGGAAGCAGTGATGGTTCCTGGCAGGTAATTCAGCAACTCCGCTGCTCCAATTC
The DNA here is from genome assembly GCA_046593655.1 of Lacibacter sp. Taxonomy (GTDB): domain Bacteria; phylum Bacteroidota; class Bacteroidia; order Chitinophagales; family Chitinophagaceae; genus Lacibacter. The sequence goes on from JBKJNM010000007.1 coordinate 6,632, forward strand.
CAATATTAAAGGCATACGCTTTCAACGAAACTATGGAAAATCGGCAGCACTGAATGAAGGCTTTAAAGCTGCACAAGGTGATGTAGTGATGACCATGGATGCGGATCTGCAGGATAGCCCCGATGAGATTCCCGATCTGTATAAAATGATCATCACAGACGGGAATGACCTGGTGAGTGGCTGGAAGAAAAAACGTTTTGATAATAGACTTACAAAAAATATCCCTTCTAAATTTTTTAATGCCGCTACCAGGAGAATGAGCGGTATCAAGCTCCACGATTTTAACTGCGGCCTTAAAGCCTACAGTAATAAAGTAGTTAAGAGTATAGAAGTATATGGTGAGATGCATCGCTATATTCCTGTGCTGGCTAAGTGGGCTGGCTTTCGTAAGATTGGCGAAAAAGTAGTGGAACATCGCAAGCGTAAATACGGCATCACCAAGTTTGGGTGGAATCGGTTTGTGAATGGATTTTTAGATCTTGCCACCATAACATTTGTTGGCAAGTTTGGAAAAAGACCCATGCACTTTTTTGGGTTATGGGGCACATTATTTTTCCTGGTGGGTTTTGGCATCAGCGGATACCTGGTGATCTCAAAAATTATTGACAGCAGTTTTTCTATTACCAATCGCCCAACCTTTTTTATTGCATTAGTGGCCATGATCATTGGATCACAATTGTTTTTGGCAGGTTTTATTGGTGAATTAATTTCGAGAAGTTCTTCCGAAAGGAATTATTATTTGATTGAAGAAAAAGCGGGGTTATAAAAGGAGAAATGTAACTTTAGTCAATGGCAACAGTTATAAAAATTAAAAAAAAGCCAGGCAAGGCTACTACTAAAGTCAACCCCCTTCCGAAAAAACTGTTGGCTGCACCACAATTGACTAAAAAACAAATCAAAACAATTGAAGAAGCTGGTAAATTGATTGGCAAATGGAAGATTTAATATTGTTCGACACTTCTGTTTTGATTGATTACTTCAGAAAAAAAAGAAGAGATACAAGTTTCTTTTATCAGCTCGCATCCATATCAAATAATTTCTGCATTTCAGTAATTACCCATTATGAAATATCCTGTGGTATCAATCTGCAACAGGATTTGTTTTGGAGTAGCTTTTTTACTGATATTATCAACATTGCCTACAATACTTCTTTAAATCACACCGCCGTAAGAGTAACAAAAGACTTAAAAAAAAATCGAAAGAGTATCGAATTTAAAGATCTGATAATAGGATCTACCGCCCTTCATCACAACTATCAACTTGCAACAATTAATGTAAAGCATTTCGAATACATTGATGGTTTGAAACTAATAACACCCGATTCATTGTTATGAAAAAAATAATCATCCTAGGCCCGGCGCATCCTTTACGTGGCGGAATCGCTGTGTATAATGAGCGATTGGCAAAGCAATTTAAAAACGAAGGTCATGCTGTAACTATTTATTCGTTTAGCCTGCAGTATCCAGATTTTTTATTTCCCGGCACAACTCAATATTCATCCGAATCTGCACCCAATGATCTTAAGATAAAAACAATAATCAACTCCATCAATCCGCTCAACTGGATTGCTGTTGGTAATGAAATCAAAAACCTGAAACCTGATTTATTGGTGGTTCGTTACTGGTTACCGTTGATGGGACCTGCATTGGGAACAATACTTCGCCGAATAAAAAAAAATAAACACACAAAGATCATCTGTATAGCTGATAATGTAGTACCTCATGAAAAACGCTTCGGCGATCATGCATTTACGAACTACTTCATCAAACCGGTTGATGCATTTATCATTATGAGCGAAAAAGTGATGACCGATCTGCGTTCGTTTACATCAACCAAACCTGCACAATTAGAACCGCATCCGTTATATGATGTGTTTGGAGAAGCAGTAACAAAAACTGAAGCAAGAACGCATCTTAACATCAATCAAAACGATTTCATCTTTTTATTCTTCGGCTTTATCAGAAAGTATAAGGGCTTGGATCTTCTTCTGGAAGCAATTGCTGAATTAAGAAAATCTAAAATCCAAAATCCAAAATTCAAATTGCTCATTGCAGGTGAATTTTATGAAGACAGAAAAATATATGATGAGTTGATTGAACAACTCAGTATCAAAGATGATCTCATCTTGAAAACAGAATTTATTGCCGATAGTGAAGTGAAATATTATTTCTGTGCTGCCGATGCCGTAGTTCAACCTTACCGGCATGCAACACAAAGTGGTGTTACTCCCCTCGCCTATCATTTTGAAATACCGATGATTGTTACCAATGTTGGTGGATTACCTGCTTTTGTACCACATGGAAAAGTGGGATTCGTATGCGAGCCAAACGCTTCTTCTATTGCAAATGCCATGCAGCAGATGTTGCAAACAGGCGCAGCACCATTTTTACCACAACTCCGGGAAGAGAAAAAGAAATATAGCTGGACCAAAATGACGGAAGCTATTCTGAAACTGGCGTTCAATTAAAAATTACATTTGCAGCATGAGTGAGCAAATCAAACAGATCATCAGCGAATCCATTGCAGTAAAACAGCAATTGCTAAATGATGAAACAGTGATTACAAGATTAGATGCGGTTACCAATATGATGGTTGGTGCTTTTAAAAATGGAAAGAAAGTTTTGTTTTGCGGCAATGGCGGCAGTGCTGCAGATGCTCAACATCTGGCAGCAGAATTCAGTGGTCGGTTTTATCTCGACCGTGAAGCGCTACCTGCAGAAGCATTGCATGTAAACACATCATATCTTACTGCGATTGCTAACGATTACAGTTTTGAAGTGGCTTATGCAAGATTGATCAAAGGAATTGCTCATGCAGGCGATGTATTGGTTGGTTTATCAACATCGGGCAACTCTCCCAATATTGTTGAAGCATTTAAAGCAGCGAAAGAAAAAGGAATGATCACCGTTGGTTTTACCGGTGCAACCGGTGGTAAACTGAAAGACTTGAGTGATCATCTTTTTAATGTGCCATCAACAGTTACACCACGCATACAGGAAAGCCATATTATGCTTGGTCATATTATTTGTCAATTGGTAGAAGAAAGATATTTTGCTGCAAAAGGCTGATCTATGATCCATACAACACTCCCAACAAATCATCCCGCCAATACTGCTTACTTTATGCCTTTACCACATAAGGAATTGCCATTGATTGATAAAAAATGGACATTATTTCTTGATCGTGATGGAGTGATTAACAAAGATGTGGTTGCTGATTATATTAAAAACTGGAATGAATTTCAGTTCCTGCCCGGAACCTTGGACGCAATTGCACAATTCGCAGTTTTATTCGAACGGATTTTTGTGGTTACCAACCAGGCTGGTGTTGGCAAGGATTTAATGAAGCTGGAAGATCTGGAAGAGATTCACAAAAACATGTTGCAGGAAATCAATGCAAATAATGGACGTATTGATCAGATTTATTTCTGCACGGCAACAGATAATAACGACATTAACCGGAAACCAAACCCCGGCATGGCTTTGCAGGCGAAGAAAGATTTTCCTGAGATTGATCTTGCCAAATGCATCATGGTTGGCAATATGCCCAATGACATGAGGTTTGGTCGTAAGATCGGAGCCTTTAACGTATATCTCCCAACCCGTCCGGAAGAGAATCCCGATCCTTCTACGGTTGATGCGCAGTATAAAGATTTGTTAGCATTTGCCCTTGACATCAGCTCCAAGGCTGAAATACAATAATTTTGCGATGAATCAGTTAATACCTGTGATGAAAAACTTGTTGACCCTTTTCTTTTTATTGATTTTTTTTACAGCAGGTGCGCAACAACTCACTACTGCTGAATTAAAACAATTCAAATTAAAACAGGATTCACTCAAAAAATTCGCATTTAATATTGTAAACGGAAAAGATGCTGCCGTTCGTTTTCGCAGCGACAGTAATTTCACACGCATCTTAGTGAGAGCATTGATACAGGATAAATCTTTCAGCTTCCCCTTCGATTCATTAAAAACAATTTCAAAATTATATAGTCCCGATAGCAGCTTTCGCATATTTACATGGCAGGTGGTAAAAGATGATGACTATTGTCGCCAGCGTGGCTTTATTCAAATGCGTAAGCCAAATGGCACGCAGAAATTTATTCCGCTTCGTGATGTCAGCGAGTTTACAGAAGCTGATGCTGATACAATTGCCAATCATCAATGGTGGATTGGTGCTGTGTATTACCGCATCATCGAAAACCAATATCTCGGTAAAAAATATTATACGCTGCTGGGTTATGATGAAAACAATATTCGTTCTACCAAAAAATTGATTGATATATTATGGTTTGACGACAAGGGTGTGCCAATGTTTGGATTGCCTTCTGCTTTTTCTTTTGTAAAAGATTCTGTTCCCAAACCAGGGATGACCCGTTATTTATTAGAGTATAAAAAAGATGGAAGGGCAAGGGTGCAATATGATGAAGAGATGAATATGATCATCTTTGATCATTTAATTTCTGAAACCAATGAACCAGGTAAAGTATATACACTCATTCCTGATGGCGATTATGAAGGCTTTCAATGGACAAATGGCCAATGGCTTCACATTGATAAAGTATTTGATTTTAAATTGAAAGATGGTGAAGCTCCCATTCCTGAAGCAATTGATTTTAAACAGAAAGCTAAGATTGGCGATGGAGTTGAACCTGCACCAAAAACTGATAAGAAACCAGTTGCCAAACCTCCTGTGAAAAAGAAACCCGGCGGCTGATTTTAACTTCCCTTATTCTTTTTGGTTGGTTTTGTTTTAGTGCGGTTATTGATCTGCTGCAATAATGAATCATTCACTGGTGCATTGAGCTGATGATCTACTTTCTTCAACCAGATAGTGATGGAGCGTTTAATAGATGGATCTTTCTTTAATTCTACTTCTACTATAACATATTCAAATTTAAAGTCCCACTCAATCCATACACTATTCCCCTGTAATTTTCCATTACTTACTTTAAAATTTAATTGATCAGTAGTAAGTGGCATAAAAGTACCGTTACTGAGTTTTGCATCAACATTAATATAATTCCAGGAACCTTTCTTGAGGCTGTCGGTATATAAATTGAAAAACAAGCTGTCAATTTTTTGAGCTTTCAAAAAAACAGCAGACAGCAGAAATATGAAGAGCAGTACTTTTGTTTTCAAACCGGTGATTTAGGTACAAAGATTACAAAACTGTGCCAATGGTTGACAGCTAACTAAATTTTAACACAATTCCTCCTCATGCTGTAATACCGAAGATACATTTCAATTTTGTTTATAATCAATGTGTGTGAACATTATACCAGAAGAATCCGGCATGATTTATACATCCATTTGGTATAACTTGTAATAGCCTTTCAATTAAAAGAAATATATGAAACTGATCGTTTTTGGCTCCACCGGCCAGGTAGGTGAGCAAATTGTGAAACAAGCATTATGGCGGGGACATACTGTATTAGCATACGGAAGAAATGTATTTGATCTGCAGATGGAGGATGATAAGCTTGAAAAAGTAAAAGGCGCTTTGTTTGATGAAGGCGAAGTATATCGTGCTCTCAAAAGCTGCGATGCTGTGTTAAGTGCCATTGGCGGCGCCTCTGATGGGGCAGATAAAGCCCGTTCATTAGGCATGAAAAACATTATTAACCAAATGAAGAAAGCAGGTTTAAAACGCATCGTTGCTTTAGGAAACCTGGGTATTTTAAATTTTGACGAACAAACATTGAGGATTGATACTGAAGATTACCCCCCGGAATTTTTGCCGGTGGGTAATGAACACCGCAAAGCTTATGAATATTTACAAGCATCAGGGCTTGAATGGACTTTTGTTTGCAGTCCGGATATCATTAACGATGGCCCCACTGGAAATTATATAACTAGTGAAGACTATCCACCAGAACCTAACAAATTCAAGATCAATGCTGGCGATCTTGCACAGTTTATGTTGAATGAACTGGAAAAGAATGAATATGTGCAAAGCAGGGTTGGGATCAGTTCCATCTGACGCCCTCGTCTGCTTTTCGGTAGGCAGGTTTGATGGAGAATGAAAGGTAGAAATCAGTTCACATTTGAATAGTCGCTGTATTTATCATCTGATTTAATCCCGTCAGACGAGGGCGTCAGACGGGGTCGTTTCAATTCCCATAAGAAAATACCGGTTGCAATAGCTGCATTTAATGATTCTGCTTGCCCAAAACCCGGGATCGCCAGTTGTTGTGTGAGTAAAGGCAATAAGTTCTTGCTGATACCTTTGGATTCATTTCCTATCAGCAGTAAACCGGTAGACGGGAATTTGAATGATGGAAGTTTTTCCCCACCTAATACTGCTCCAACAACAGGTAATTGGTGCTCTGCAAGAAAAGATTTCAGATCTCTCTCAACAATCGTAACACGCATCAAACTACCCATGGTTGCCTGTACTACTTTGGGATTGTAGATATCTGCGCAATCAGGAGAACAAATGATATTGCTAATGCCAAACCAATCGGCCAACCTGATAATGGTACCCATATTGCCGGGATCACGTATGCCATCCAAGACTAAGGACCAGCCTTTGCTGATATTCTTCAACTCCTGCTCAGGGAAATAACGAATGATGGCCAATGCCTGGTTGGGTGTTTGCAGGAGGGAAATGCGTTGCAGTTCAACTTCTGTAATCACTCGTTTATCTGCAATTTGATCAATGCCTTTATGTGTTTGCATGAATGCTTCGGTGGCGTATAACCGAAAAATCTGCATGGGTGCTTCATTGATAAATTCAGCAATCATTTTGCTTCCTTCGGCAATAAAGAGCCTTTCTTCATCTCTGCTTTTTTTATGGCCTAAACTTTGGATATATTTGACTTCTGTTTTACTGAGCATCGATTTTTTTTATGACATTCACCCGGGTAACCATCATAGTATTCTGTTTTGTAACTGTACAGCAGTTGCTTACTTCCTGCGCTTCAAAACAACTTTCCGGAAGAAAGTATTCTAAAGTAAAGAATTATCCCAAAGAAACTCCTTTTGTCTATTTTAATAAAATTGAGATCGACAATAACAAATTAACAAAGGATGAGCGAAGTATCTTAACAACCCGCTTAAATACGCAATTGGTTGATAGTATGAGGCTTCGTGTAAAGCAATCTTTTGTTATCCTCAAAAGGCTTGAAAGTCCTGCTGCTTTTGATACAGCGTATGCCCGTCAAAGTGCCGCAAATATGGAAATTTTTTTAAAAACAGTTGGTTATTATAACGGCCAGGTTAAAGACACTACTTATTTCGATACATTATATGCAAGCGATCCGGGGAAAAAGCAGATAAGAGCTGCCACCTTATTTAAAGTAACGACGGGTCCTGTTTTCCGTATGGATTCTATTGTACTCATTCCGAATGATTCAAACAGAAACGAACTCATTCCATTACAGGAACTCACTTATAAAGATTTGTCAAAAAGCCTTCTCAAAAAAGGCGAACCATTTACCGAGGAAAAAATATCGGCCGAAATGAGCAGGCTGGTAGAGTTGTATCGAAACAATGGTTATTATAATATGTCGAGGGAATTTTTATATGCTGATGTTGATACCGTTTTCTTAAAGTTGCTGGATCCGGAACTGGGTTTGGATCCTATCAAACAGGTTGAAGTATTCCAGGAAGCACAACGAAGAAGGGAAAACCCATTGGTCAATGTATATATCCGTATGAAGCCAAGGGTTGATACATCTGCCTATAGAATCTATTTCAACGAAACAATCACTGTTTATCCTGAATACAAAGGAGAAAATATTGATTCAACTGTTTATAAAACAGACAGCAGCAGGTCGCCCATCATTAAATTCAACGAGGGGAAGTTTAAACCTTTTTTTATCCGTCAACATTTGTTCCTGAAAACCGACAGCATTTACAGGGCATTTGACGTTACAAGAACTGCTGACGAGCTGAATAAACTCAACACCTGGAATATTATTAAGATTGTACCCAAACGCTCTAAAAGTGATTCATCCAAAATAGATTATGATATCATGCTCATTCCGGCTCCTAAAAAAAGCTTTACAATTGATTTGGAGTCAGTATTCAATTCTGTAAGTCAAAATGGAATTATTACTACACAAACGGCTGGTAACCTTGTTGGCTTTGGTTTAAACCTGGGGTATCGTAACCGCAATTTTAATAAACAGGGAATACAGGTATTGCATACATTGCGTGGAGGAATTGAATTTGGTGTAGGGCTGATCAACAAAGGAATACAATCAACTGAATTGACTTACAGCAACAGTTTTACCATTCCTAAAATTCCAGTATCCATATTTAAACCAAAGTGGAGCCGGGAGTGGACTAATAAAAAATCATTCGTTACTACAACGGTTTCTGCAATCAACAGGCTGAGATATTTCAGCCTTACTAATGTTGGTGCAACCTTTGGCTGGCAGTTTCAAACAAAAAGAAATTCTATCTGGAGCATCAGGCCTCTGAATATTGAGTTTGTAAGATTGTATAATGAATCACCGGCTTTTTTAGAGCAGCTTGCTATATCACCTATTCTTCGTAATTCCTTTAATGAGGGTTTTGTTTTGGGAACGTTTAATTTGAGTTTTTCCAAACCCCAGATCATTCTTAGAATTCCTCAAACCGGTTCTACGAGTAATCGTCCCACTTATTCTGCTTCGTACAGGATCAACTTTGAAGAGTCAGGCGCTATTTTCGGACGATTGAAAAAAATGCTTCCACTGTTTGATAAAGATTTGTTTGAATATATTCGCCTTGATGGTGAATATAAATACGAAATAAGATCTTCCAGAAGATGGTGGGTTTTCAGGGGATTGGCGGGCGCAGGATATTTGTATGATTCAGACACTTCGAACATGCCGTTTTTTAAACAATTTTCCGGTGGTGGCCCCAATAGTATGCGTGCATGGCCTTTGAGAAGTATAGGCCCCGGTACCAGCAGGTTGGAACGACGAATAGGACGTAATCAATTCTTCAGCCGCACAGGCGATATGATTCTTGAAGCCAATGCTGAATACCGGTATAATATTTTTTCCATCTGGCCCAACACCCTCATTCTTCGTGGTGCCGTTTTTGTTGATGCAGGTAATATCTGGAACTTCCGCAACAAGAGTAACATGGGAAATGATACGGTTGTATTTCAATTCAAAAATTTATACAGGGATATGAGCGTAAGTATGGGTACTGGATTTCGCCTTGACTTTGTAGGATTGTTCCTCATCCGTTTTGATTTCGGATTACGTGTTAAAAATCCATCCTATCCTTTTGTTGCAACAAACAATGGATGGCGCATCCCCAAAACAAGTTTGCAGAATTTATACGGACGAAGAGAGCAGGATCGTAACTGGCGCTATGAAAATTTCAACATCTCTTTAGGCATTGGTTATCCCTTCTGATGCTTTTTCATCCCCACCTCAAGAGGGGATTGAGGGGTGGGTTTGTGGAGTTTGTTGTTTGATCCATTCCAATGTTTGTTCCAGGCTTCTTGCACCATTCAATGTAAACTCGCCAATTCTTGTACGACACAATTGACTGAGGTATGCACCACAGCCCAATTCCTTTCCGAAATCATAAGCCAGGCTCCTGATATACGTTCCTGTTCCGCATACAACACGGAAATGAACAACAGGCAAGTCAATTTTTGTGATCTCAAATTCTTTAATAACGATGGGCCTTGGTTCCATTATTATATCTATTCCTTTTCTTGCCATTACGTAAGCAGCCTGTCCGTTCTTTTTGATAGCTGAATGTGTTGGCGGCACCTGTTGTATTTCGCCAATAAATTGCTTTGTTGTTGCATGAAGGAGTTCTTCTGTAACAAATGAATAATCTTTAAACTGTTCCGGTTCACTTTCAAGATCATAAGTTGGTGTAACTGCACCCAATGTAAATGTTCCGGTATATTCTTTTTCTCTTGCCTGGTATTCATTAATTTTTTTGGTAAACTTTCCTGTGCACAGAATGAGTAATCCTGTTGCCAATGGATCAAGTGTACCAGCATGACCCACCTTTTTTATTTTGATGGTGTTCCGCACTTTAGCAACAACATCAAAGGATGTCCATTCTAATGGTTTATCAACTAATAACACCTGCCCTTCTGTAAAAATGGTTTTAATTTCTTCTTTCATCAGGCGTAAAGGTAGGGGAAGGAATAATGAATAATGAACAGAGAATAATGAATGGCGAATTCTTATCGGTTGGTATCCTTACCAACCGAAACTAAATGTATTCATTTTGTGTCATGAATATATTTCATGCAAACCAGGGACAACTGTAAACAGTCATTTCCTGAAAATAGGAAAAGATTGTATTTGAGGACCAGCTTCTTTGAATAATAAAAAAAACAAATATAGTAATGCTATCAAGAATATAAACATCTTTAACCACTTGGGGTAGATTTCATTATTTTGATCTTTTTTCTTCACAGCAATAATAAATTTATGCAAAAAAAATTTATACATATAATTTGAACTGGTAATGCCTATATCGCCTGCCTGGTCTTTATCTCAATGTATTTATTAATCGTATTCACCGTAACATTTTCAGGAGCTGTTAGAATACTAAGAATACCGGCATTCTGCAGTTCCTTTACGATCAGTTTTTTTTCATGTGCATATTTACCTGCAATCGTTTTTACATACAGGTCTTCAATATCTTTTACATGTTGTACAGTCACCTGTTTCAATTCCGTGTTCTCAAAAAACACCAATAAGAGCAAATGATACTTAGCAATCCGTTTTAAGTAGGTCATCTGCCGTTGCATACCAGCCAACGATTCAAAGTTGGTGAATAAAATAATCAAACTTCTTTGTTTGATGGTTGCACGAACCCTTGTGTACAGCAATTCAAAATCTGATTCTAAAAAAGCTGTCTGCTGATTGTAGAGCTGCTGCAATACTTTTTCTAACTGCACAGGTTTTCGATCGGCAGCAAGCATGGAGCCCATCTTATTGCTGAACGTTAATAAACCAAATTTATCCTGCCTGTACAAAGCCACATTACACATTACAAGGCTTGCATTGATGGCATAATCAAGCAGTGTCAATTCATTGAAGGGCATTTTCATCAGGCGGCCCTTATCAATAAAACAATATACCTGCTGACTTTTTTCATCGGTATATGAATTAATCATCAGCGATCCTTTTCTTGCCGTTGCTTTCCAGTTCAGCTTCCGCACATCATCGCCCTGTACATATTCTTTCACCTGTTCAAACTCCATGCTGTGACCGATCTTACGCAACCTTCTGTTACCTGCATCTTTGGTTTGGGCTGCTTCTGCATGTAATTGATATTTCCGCATTTGAATAAAGGAAGGATATACCGGTACCATGATTTCTTCATCAACTGCAAATTTTCGTTCAATCAACCCAAGCAAAGACTGCATGTAAACATTGACTTTACCAAAATGATATTCACCCCTTTCAACCGGACGAAGTTTATACCTCAGCTCTTTTTGTTCTCCCGGTTTCATCATTTGTGTAATAGAAAATGTACGCATTTGAAACTGCATCGGCAGTTCATCAATGATCTGAGCTTTTACAGAAAAGGGATACCGGTTTTGAATTGTAATGCTAACAGGATTTTCATCGCCGTTGCTTAACCGCTCCGGTAATTGCCTTTCAATGATTGGTTTGCGATTAAAGGCAAACAAAAAAAACAGATCGGCAGCAAAAGCACTCACTACCACAAAGAATAAAATTTTTGCAGGCGTTTCTGCAAAAGGGAAAAAGAAAGCAATTAAAAAAAACAATACACAAATACTAAGCAATACAAAAAAACGATTGCTGATGTACATCGTCTTCAGTACAAACTGAGCGAGTACATACAATAAACTGCCTGCAAGTAATAAGATCCAAAACATATTATCTCGGTACTTCTAATGATTTAATGATGCGGTCAATGAGTTCATCGGCTGTAATGCCTTCCATTTCTTTTTCCGGAGTCAGGATAATTCGATGACGCAACACATGCGGGGCCACTTCAATAATATCTTCTGGTGTAATAAAATCCCTTCCACGCATGGCTGCAAAAGCTTTAGCACCTTTAACAATAGCGAGTGATGCCCTGGGCGATGCACCTAAAAACAGGGATGGATTATTTCTTGTTTCATTGACGATTTTTGCAATGAACTCCAGCAATTTCGGTTCCACAACAATTTGACGGATGATTTCACGATATAATGCAATATCAGTTGATGAAAGCACCTTGCTTACTTCATTCAACAAATGCCTGTTATCGCCCTGGTGCTGATTGGTGAGGATGATCACTTCTTCAGCCAATGTTGGATAACCCACTTCAATTTTAAACAAGAAGCGATCTAACTGTGCTTCGGGTAAACGATACGTTCCTTCCTGATCAATGGGGTTTTGCGTTGCCAGCACCATAAAGGGAACACTCATGGGATACGTTGTTCCATCAACTGTTATTTGCCGCTCTTCCATTACTTCAAATAAAGCTGATTGTGTTTTGGCAGGTGCACGGTTGATTTCATCAATCAATACAATATTGCTGAACAAAGGCCCCTGCCTGAATTGAAAGCTTGCTTCCCTGGGATTGAAAACAGATGTACCCAACACATCACTCGGCATAAGATCAGGTGTAAACTGTATGCGTGAAAATTCTGCATCAATCAGTTTCGCCATCAGCTTGGCCGATAATGTTTTTGCAACTCCGGGTACACCTTCAATTAAAATATGTCCGTCGGCCAGGATGCCTGCTATCATCAGCTCTACCATCTGCCCCTGCCCTACAATTACTTTACTCACCGCTTCCCGAATATTGTGAATGGCCTGGTTGAGTTGTGTAAGATCAGTGCGTTGCTCAAATAATTGATTGTCCATGTTGATTATTTAAAAAAGATTTGCATGCGGTTATTTAATACTAATAATTGCAGATCGGTTAGTTCAGTTGATTCCTGCAGATGCCCGATCAGCTCAAAAAATTCTTTTACTTCTTTTTCTTCTACTCCGCTCTTGCGGGAAAGGGATGAAAAGAACTCAGCATTTAAATGAGATGTATTGAGATAATATTTTGAACGGATATGCTCCATAAAATACGTAATCATTTTTTGAGCAATATTATAATTATCTTTTTTCTGTAAATACAAACGACCAATCGTTTCAACAAACGATACACTTGCATTGCTGTTGGGAGGTTTAACTGGAACCGGACGTTGCTTCCGTTTGCTGGCAAAGGCTATATACAGTAACATGAGTGCCATGGCCAGCAACAAAGCCCATTTGAGCATAGGGTATTTCATAAATACAGCGAAGAGCGAAAAGCTCTCATCCGAGCGCTGACCCGTTCTGTAGTAATCATCCCAGTAAACAGCATAGCGTTCATCTGCAGTGTAGCTGAATACGTTCTCAAAATATTCTTTGTTGTTTCTGCTTAACAGAAAATAATTACTGAAGGTTTGCGGATGCAGGTGAAAAAAGAAACGCCCCTTTCCATATACAATAGAAATATAATTAGAATAACCATTATCATTTAATCCCATGCTCCTGGCAGCAATACTATCTGTATTTACAAAATTGGCAACAAGCGGGTAATAAAAAAATCCATATTGCTTTTTATGGAACAAGCTGCTGTCGTCCAGGGCAACGGTTGAAAATCGCATGGGGCCAGCTGTTGCGGGTTTGTATTGAAACAAATTGGTTACTGAAGAATATTGAACTTCTACGCCCAATTCTTCAAACAAATTTTCATCAATATATTCTGCTGAAATAAACAATTGATTTCCGTTGCTTACATATTGCAGCATGGCATTCTTATCTCTTTCACTCAGCAATAACAGTTTACTGATAACAACGTACAAACCCTTTACACTACTGTTTGAATTGATACCGTTATCGTAAAAATTTTTCGTGGTCGTTTCAATAGTTACAGTATTGTATTTTTCTTTCAGCATGTTAAAAGCTGTAAAAGTTCCGAACGGTTTTTTGCTCCGCTTGGAATAATTGCGGCTCATATCAGGAAGTTTTACTCCATCATTCTGCTGGCTGCAGGAAACAACGGTAGAAAGGAGTACAACCAATAAACGATATCGTAAAAAGGTACTCAACTCTGTTTCAGTTTTAAATGGAATTGTTCAAAAGCATCGTGTATGGGTTTAAAAATTTCTTCCCCGATTTTGAAATCACCATACCATGCATATTCATAATGAAGGGTAATGCGTGCAAATTCATTTTTATATTTCGACTTATTTAATTCCTGCACATACTGGTAATTGGTTTTGTCAGGCGACAACTGCAGCCATCCTTTATCGGCCATTTTTGACAGGGTTTGCAGGTAGAGATAGCGGATGGCCAAACGGTAATTATTTTTGCGGATGGCGTCCTTCAACTGTTGATCAAGATATGCTTCATCAATAACCGGGTCCTCTTCTACCGATAGTTTTCTATTTCTTGTGGGTGTAGTAAATAAGCCTCGCTCTGAAAGAAATAAGCGATATACAATAAATACAACAGCAAAGATGGCGATAACCCATAATAAAATTCTTACAAAGGGAAAAATATTTGCAGGCTCTTCCCGCTCAACGTTTTCAATTTCTTTTTGATTTTTGAGATAAGCATCCTGCTTTGCTTTCAATAAACTATCTAAGTTTTTGATGTATGCAAATTCTTTCTGTCGCTGCAATTTTCTTAAACTGTCGGCAGGATACATCCAGTTATTTACTACCAGCGATGTATCAATGATCTCCGGCTCCACGATCGCTTCATCAACATCATACACTGAATCTTCTTCTGCTATCTGAACTGTATCTGTTGACTGTGCATTGCTTGTTGATGCACAAAGCAACAAGCAGCAGAGCAGCATCCATATCCATTTTACGTTGCTACAGTCATTCATGCTTTGATCTTTGCTGCCCATGCAGGATTATTTTGAATACGTTTTTCAAGCACAATCGGGTAAATAACAAAGTACCAAACAATGAACATAAATGAACCTGCCAGTATGCTCATACTTACAGCAGTTGAAAGTGAAGTGTTGGTTGAACGATCAAATGCATTGGAGCTGAGATAGGTAATATAACTCTCCAAAAAAGCAGCGAGAATAGTGATGGGTATTAAACTTACACAAATCTTCATGGCATCTTTTACTCCTTTTTTAAACGACTGCCATCTTGAATAAGTACCGGGAAATAAAATGCTTTTTGCCAGCATAAACCCTGCACAGGCTTCAATGATCATTCCTGAAATTTCCAGCGTGCCATGTATCCAGATCACCAGCACACTTTCCCATCCCAATCCCTTGGCAAAAAACATGTATTGAAAACTTCCCAGCATAATACAATTCTGAAAAAAAACGAGCATGGTTCCGATACCAAATAAAATACCACCTGCCACCATTAAGAAACCAACCTTAATATTGTTGAATCCTATTCTTACAAACATGGAAAAACGGCTTTCATCACGGTACACACCAAAGGGATCGCCTTTTTCAATATTCTCTTCCGTCATCGCAACATAATTTTCACCGAGCACTCCTTTTACAAACTCATCATCTTTTATAGAAGAAAGAACAGCCATCGAACAGAACAATACAAAGATCAGAAAAGTGTACAGCAACATGCGGTGATATTTCCTGAACATGAGAGGCAACTCATATTGCCAGAAAGTTATCAATCTTGAGAACCGTTGCTTCTTATTTTGATAAATGGTTTGATAAATGCTTACCGCCAGGCTGTTGATCCACCTTGTAACTTTACTGTGCGGATAAAATGTTTTGGAATAGGAAAGATCATCTAGCAGGGTGATAAACCGGTCGGCCATCTGATCCGGGTCTTCGGTTTGCAGATACTGGTATTCGTTCCATTTCTGCGCATTTTTTTTGATGAATAGAGCTTCTCTCATAGTGAATCAGAAAAATTGAAAATAACAAGTAATTCTTAATTCCCGTCATCTGTTGAAGAAATAATTCCTTTATTTTACAAATACAAATACCGTATGTCGAACGTTCTTATCAGCACCCCTTTTAATATTTCATTGGAGTTTGAGATAGCACCGTTTTATAAACGACTGCTTGCTTATTTACTTGACCTGATGATGATGGTGATGTATGCAGTCTTCATCCGTTACTTTATGTACACGGGAATGGAACTGGAAGGTGATTTTGCAATGGGTATTGATATTCTTGTTGTATCAATTCCCCTGCTCTTATATCATCTGGTTTGCGAAATTGTTTTTCACGGGCAAAGCTTCGGTAAAAAAGCAATGGGCATAAGGGTCATGAGTCTGGAAGGAGGCGATCCTGCCATCAGCCAGTATTTACTGCGCTGGTTCTTTAGAGTATGGGAATGGCCATTGGTGTTTTCTTTTGTTTACCCTGGTTTCTGGATCATTTATCAACTACTTATTGTTGGCATGTTTGGGATCATTGTTGTAATTATTATAGCCGTTACTGCAAAGAATCAGCGGCTGGGCGACCTGGCTGCCAATACTGCCATTGTTAATACCAGGATCCACAGTTCCATTCATGATACGGTGTTCATGGAAATCACGCAAAAAGATTATGAAGTAAAATTTCCACAGGTATTAAAGTTGAGCGACCGTGATATCAATACCATTAAAACAGTATTGAGTCAAAGCTATAAATCGGGTAAGTATGAAACAGCTCACCGCATTGCTGCAAGAATTCAAAATGTGCTGCAGGTAGAAAGCAATATGGAAGTAGATCTGTTTCTTGAACAGTTAATTGCTGATTACAATTATCTCGCAACAAAAGAATAGAAAAAAGCCGCTTCATTTGAAGCGGCTTGAAATTTTCAACAATAATTATTTTTGGAATTCCTGCATCCTTCTCATCATTTCATCGGGATTACCCATTGCATCAAAACCAATTAATGCAATCACGGCAATGATAAAAATTAAATACAAAACGGAGAGAATAATACCGATGATTGCACAGATACGACCTGCATTCAGGTTTTTTAAACTTGCATCAGTAAATACTTCAGGCGTTGCCGAATAGAGTGTTTTATCTTTTCCTGCAAGAACCATGGCTATTATACCCAGTATCAAACCAAGTATGCCATAACAAAAACAAGTAACGATTGATAAAATACCCAGCACCAGCACTGCCGTTGCATTAGGTAAAGGACGTTGTTGTAAAGGATTGTTTAGCTGATCCATTTCTTTGAGTTTTTTTTATCAGTTTAATTGAAACTTCCTGCAGCTCCGATAGCACTTACAAATATGATGGCAAAAAGTATATAAAAAAGGATGCCAACACCCTGGAGTACAATACCGATGATGGCACAGATCCTGCCGGTTTTAACGTTACTGTAAGAAGCAGCACTATACATGCCGGGGTTTGCCTCGTAAAGTGCCATCTCTTTTTTTGCCATGATCAACGCAATAATTCCTGTAATGAAGCAAATGACAATGGATAAAATGCCCAGCACTAAAATGGCTGTGGCGTTTGGTAAAGGTGGTTGAACCTGGTTGTTTGTTTGCTGATCCATATGTAGTTGTTTTGGTTAAACGTTTCAATTAATCCCATTTTCCACTGCCTGTTGATGAAGCTAAGCCAATGAAAAATATAATCCATACAATATAAAAAATGACAACAAGAGAAGATAAAATAATTCCTATAATGGAACAGATTCTTCCCGTTTTGCTGTTATTAAAAGACCCTTCGCTGTAAACACCGGGATTGTTACGGTAAAGCGCAAGGTCTTTATTGGCCATTACTATTCCAATGATACCCAGTATAAATCCTATTCCGCAAATAACAATTGAGAGAATACCTAATACCAGTGATACCGTTGCATTAGGTAATGGTTGTAAAACTGTTTGATTGGGGGTTAAATAATCTCTCTGTTGGTTGGAATCCATTCATTAAAAAATTTGATGAGTTGCAATTTTGTAAATATAATGTACAAGGACAATGATTGCACAAGAAATATACAAACGGGAAAGGACGAATGCCCCTTTTTTAAATTTGAAAATCAGATGCAGGAACAGATAAATAACCATGAGCAAAATTGGAACGGCTGCGGGGTATAATTGAAAACTGGAAAAAATATCTCCTTTCAATAACGCAACATAACTACGTTGCAATCCACACCCGGGGCACTCCATATGCAATAATTTTCTGCTGGGGCAGGTTAGCATATGCCTTTCAAGCCACCGGATAGTATGGGAGTAAAAATTGAGAAGCACAATGTTGAAAAAAATACTCAATGTTTAATATTAATCTTTCATCACTTTAGGTTTTTATCCCGTAATATAAATTCGGGGAATGGAGCTAATACGCTAATGCAAACAACACTCTTTCTTTCGAAGGATTACCTGTGAGTATGCATTTTCCTTCTTCCTGATCATTGTTCAAAGGAATACAACGGATGGTTGCTTTTGTTTTGTTCTTGATCTCATCTTCTGTTGCTGCCGTTCCATCCCAATGAGCCAACACAAAACCGCCTTTCTTTTCCAATGTGTCAACAAATGCATCCCATGTATCCACTTTTGTGATGTGACTTTCACGGTATGCTTTGGCTTTATTAAACATATTCAACTGAATTTCATCCAGCAACATTTGAAGATGTTTGGCCAGTCCGTCCATGCTTACCGTTGCTTTTGTTTTTTCATCCCTGCGGGCAACTTCAGCAGTATTATTTTCAAGGTCTCTTCCTCCAATTGCAATTCGAACAGGTACGCCTTTTAATTCATGCTCGGCAAATTTCCAGCCTGGTCTTGCATTATCGGTATCATCATATTTTACACGAATACCCATTGCTTTCAATTCAGCATTAAGCAGATTCACTTTTTCACTGATTGCTTTCAATTGATCATCGCTTTTATAAATAGGAACAATCACCACCTGCAAAGGAGCAATCTTTGGGGGAAGGATAAGCCCCTGATCATCACTGTGCACCATCACTAATCCGCCAATTAATCTTGTACTTGCACCCCAACTGGTGGCCCATACATATTCCTGTTTATTTTCTTTATCAGTGAACTTTACATCAAAAGCTTTGGCAAAATTCTGCCCGAGGAAATGCGAGGTACCTGCCTGCAATGCTTTCCCGTCCTGCATTAAAGCTTCAATACAATAGGTATCTTCAGCACCTGCAAATCGTTCATTGGCCGACTTAACTCCTTTTATGACTGGAACCGCCATCCATTCTTCAGCAAACTGGGCATATACATCCAGCATCTTTCTCGTTTCATCAATAGCCTCCTGCGCCGTAGCATGTGCCGTGTGACCTTCCTGCCATAAAAATTCTGTTGTACGCAAAAACAAACGTGTCCGCATTTCCCACCGCACCACATTGGCCCATTGATTAATTAACAATGGAAGATCACGGTATGATTGAATCCAGTCTTTATAAGTATTCCAGATAATGGTTTCAGATGTTGGACGAACAATCAATTCTTCCTCCAGCTTTGCGTCAGGGTCAACAACTATTCCTCCGCCATTCGGATCATTCATCAACCTGTAATGCGTTACCACAGCACACTCTTTGGCAAAGCCTTGCACATGTGCAGCTTCTTTGCTTAAAAAACTTTTTGGTATGAACAAAGGAAAATAGGCGTTTACATGTCCTGTTTCTTTAAACATCTTGTCCAATTGGTCACGCATGTTTTCCCATAATGCAAAACCATAAGGTTTGATGACCATACAGCCCCGAACGGCCGAATAATCGGCCAAACCACCTTTTATTATCAGATCATTATACCATTGCGAATAATCCTGTTCTCTTGTTGTAATTGCCGCTGCCATTGTTGCCTTTCCTTTTTATGAATGTTTAAAATTATTTTAACAGCCAATTACGCATCGAAACAGCTCAATGGCTTGTTATTTGTTGATATTAAATAGTTTATTTCATGAAGTTGCAAAAGTAGTAACTTCATATTACAAACCTAAAAATCAAAACATCATGAAATCAAGAATTTTACTCTTTGGTTTGATCATTGCAGGCTTCAGTTCCTGTGCTACTTATCGTACAGGACAAACTCCTGATGATGTGTATTATTCTCCCGCAAGAGAGGTAAATGAATATGTGCAGATTGAACGTGATGAAGACAGGATCTCTTATAATGAGAGTAATCTCGAAGATCGTCGTTTGCGTCAGCAGATCCGTGACCAGCGTTTCAGAAGTTTTGATGATGATATTTATTGGAACAGTCCACGATATAACAGTTGGGGATGGAACACCTGGAACAATCCTTACAACACCTGGGGCTGGAATAACAATTACGGTATGAACTACGGCTGGGGTTGGAACATAGGTAACAACAATAATTACTGGGGCTATAACAACTTTTATAATTCCAATTTTATCTGCATTCCCGGTGGAAATAACTTAATCATCATATCAGGACCAAGTGCCCCAAAAAACAGTACCGGCATCAGGTATTCTGCTCCTATTCAGCGCTTCGTTAACTCAGGAACCAATTATACCAATAAAGGTTCTGGTGGAAGTGGTAGCCGATATTTTAACAGCAATACCAACAGTAATGGTACAAGACGTACAGGTTTCTTCGGCGGTGGCAATACCAATTCAGGTACCTGGAACAGCGGAAATAATTCAAACAACCGCACATTCAACAATAGCAATAATTCTTCGTCAGGCGGAGGCAGCAGAACTTTCAACACTCCGAATAACAGCGGAAGTTCCGGCAGTTCCGGCAGTTCAGGCAGCGGGGGCAGTGGTACAAAAACAACCACAAGTGGTCGTCGTAATTAATTGCTATCCCATTTTCAATTCTCCAAATTGTAAACAATGAAGAAAATTTTCATAGCCGGGCTTGCCATGTTTGTAATGCAACAAGGTTTTGCACAAAATGCGTTGGATGCCCTCCGGTTTTCTTATCTCACTCCAACAGGATCGGCCCGCATACAGGCAATTGGTGGAGCCAACATTTCTCTCGGTGGCGATATCAG
>JBKJNM010000189.1:0-6729 GCA_046593655.1 Lacibacter sp.
ACTGAAAGGAAACAGAGCAGCCCTTGCAGTAAAATAAAAACCGTTGAAGATGAACAAAAACAGAAGAAAAGCAAAAGATTTTGTGTTTTGATAAAACTTTTTCATACCCGTAAATTTTGATGAATAAATATTTACGGTTTCTCATATGGACATGCCAATCGTATAAGGTTTAAAGGCAAGAAAGACCTGTTGATAAAGTTAATTTTTTATTTTTATAATTTCATATTATTTCTGATCCCTGTTTTGTTCGACGTAAAAAAATTCAAATACTGTTCGCAAAGCTCTCCCCATACCTTGCCGTACACAAAACAATAGCACCGTTGTAAAGATTACATCCTGTTTTTGCCATCATATCTGTATTTTCCGTTTATAAAACCCGATAAGCGGTAACGTTTATTGAAAAAACAACATAACATGAGAAAATTGTTTCTTATTATCATCGTGGTGCTCAGCATTACCGCAACAGCACAGGAAGAAAAGGTTGATATGACGATTATCAACAAAATCATTGCAGAAGGAACCAATAATTCTAAAGTAATGGATATTGCTTTTCACTTTACAGATGTTAGTGGTCCCCGTTTAACCAATTCACCGGGATATAACCGTGCAGCGGATTATGCTGTTCAGCAATTAAAACAATGGGGTGTTGACAAAGCAGGTATGGAAGCATGGGGCGATTTTGGTAAAGGATGGCAATTGAAGAAAAGTTATATCGCTATGACTGCTCCTTACTACAGATCCATCATTGCTTATCCAAAAACATGGACACAAAGCACGAAGGGTTTACAAAAAGCTGAAGTAGTTGTGATTAATATAAAAGATTCAACAGAGTTAGTGCAATACAAAGGAAAGTTGGCTGGCAAAATTGTGATTGTTAACCGTGTGGATGAATACAAACACACGTTCAAGCCCGATGCAAACCGCCATACTGAAGCCGACTTAAAAACAATGGCTGAGTATAAACCTCAGCCTGCTCCTGCAGGAGGAAGACCAAACAATCCGCAAGCAGGACGTTTTGCTGGCATGCGTTTGAATACACTCATTAAACAATTAATTACTGAAGAAGGTGCAGCAGCTTATTTAACAACCAGTCCTGCTTCACACGACGGAACCTTGTTTGTGCAGGGACCGGTGGGATCAAGAGTTGATTTCACCAATGGCAAACCTTCTGTGTTGGAAATTGCAGTAGGTTATGAAGATTTTAAAACCATCAACCGCCTGGTGATGCAAGGCATTCCGGTATCGATGGAATTGGATGTTCAATCAGAGTTTACAGGTACTGATACAAAAGGTTACAATGTAATTGGCGAAATAAAAGGTACTGATCCAAAGTTGAAAGATGAAGTGGTGATGCTTGGCGCACATCTTGACAGCTGGCAAGGTTCAACAGGTGCAACAGACAATGCAGCAGGCAGTGCCGTAATGATGGAAGTGATGCGTATTTTCAAAGTATTGAACCTGCAACCACGCCGCACCATTCGCATTGCACTATGGAGTGGCGAAGAGCAGGGTTTACTCGGCTCAAGAGGATGGATCAGTAACCATGTAGGTAACAGGGAAACCAAAGAAACAAAACCTGAGCAATCAAAAATCTCTGCTTATTTTAATATTGATAACGGTACCGGAAAAATAAGAGGTGTTTATTTAGAAGGTAACGAAGCCGTGCAACCGATCTTTGGTAAATGGCTTGAACCATTTGGCAGCATGGGCGCATCTACTTTAACACTACGCAACACAGGTGGTACCGATCATATTTCATTCAATGAAATGGGCATTCCCGGTTTCCAGTTTATACAGGATGAAATTGAATACGATACACGTACACATCATACCACAATGGACAGCTACGATCATTTAATTGCAGATGATCTGAAACAAATGGCCATCATTGTTGCAAGCTTTGTTTACAATACAGCGCAGCGTGATGAAAAATTACCAAGAAAAGAAATGCCGAAACCGGTGGTAAGATAATCAGCATACAAAAAATAAAAAGAGTTCCGGTGATGCCGGAACTTTTTTTTGTTCCGATCTTTAAGCCTAATCGATACCAAACATTCAATCAATGAGCAAACGAACGAATTATATTTCATGGGATGAATATTTTATGGGCGTTGCGCTGCTTTCTGCTAAACGCAGCAAAGATCCTTCAACACAGGTTGGCGCCTGTATTGTGAATTCAAAAAATAAAATTGTAGGTGCTGGGTATAATGGCTTGCCCGCAGGTTGCGATGATGATGAATTTCCCTGGAACAAACAAGGTGAATTTCTGCAAACAAAATATCCATATGTCTGTCATGCTGAATTGAATGCTATCCTGAATAATATCGGCATGGATCTGCAAGGCTGCCGCATTTATACAGTATTGTTCCCTTGTAACGAATGTGCAAAAGCAATTATTCAGTCTGGTATTACAGAAGTCATCTATCTCTCCGATAAATATGAAGATACAGATATCTTCCTCGCTTCTAAACACATGCTTGATGCAGCCAACGTCAGTTGCAGAAAAGTAAAAACAAACATCAGCAGCATTCAATTATCATTTAATGCAATGGAAGTATAATTATTTCCGGCCTTTAGTACAGAAACTGTTTCTGTACTTTTACTAAATGGAACAAGCTTATTTTATTGCCCGCCTCAAAGATATTACCATGCCGGAATTACTGGATGCAATTGCCGAAGCAAATTCAGGTAAGCGGATAGATATTTACGAACACCTGCCTCCTGATCTGATAGATAAAACAACGGATACCTTGTATGAATTTATTGATGCCGTGAAAGGAGTAAAAAAATAATCCCGTTTTAATTATCCTTCATATTGCTCACTAACGGAACTCTGATCACTTTTACAAAACGTTTTTTGTAGTGAGGAGTTAATGCCGAAATCGTTACGCCGTAAGCTTTGCCTGAGGTTGAATGAATAAAAATGATTACGCCATCTGTTTGTTCGGTAACAATGCCCATATGACCAACTACTTCAATTGTACTGTCTGTTCCTGTAAATAAAATCAAATCGCCCGGTTGTGCATCTGCAGGATTAACCGGTATACCATAATTGGTAAAATCAACTGAAGAGCGTGGTACAGCTATAAAAAAATGATTGAACACATGCGTAATAAACCCGGAACAATCAAGTCCATTTGCCGGATCAATCGAAGCATATTTATAAGTGGTGCCGATCAATGATTTTGCATAATTGAGCAATTGATCAGGAGAAATCGTTTTTGCTGAATCCCTATAAATGTTTAATGGATCATTTGTATGGATTATAGAATCCTTTTCTACTTCCATAAATTCCTCTTTACTTTCTGCAGGCTTGATCATTGTAACTGTATCTACATTTTCTACTATTGGAGTGTTATTTGGAAAATAATCACAACTTACTGCTGTAGTAAGAAAAAGAATAAATACATGTCTTAAAAAAGTAATTCCTGCCACATGTGAATATACACGATTCGCAGCTCAGGTCAGAATTCCTGTAAATAATGTAACAGTTTAAAATAATTGTAAAACTTCATTCACTTCATTTGTGAAAAAAACTTTGGTTGAAAATTATGAATTGAGAAAAAGACAGTTTACATTAGCTTACCAATGATGAGCATCCTCTTAGTTTCCTTTATCCTTGCAGGCAGTGTGATATTGTAACAATATCCCGCCCTTGTTTAAGTTTTTTATTTTGAGTAACATATATATCAATTATAAACCAAATAGATCATGCGTAAAACTGTCATCATTCTCGGAATGTCTTTCTTCGCCATCACACTTATTAATGCCTGTAACGATCAGGCAACAGAAACTAAGGAAACTACAGCCGCAGCACCCAGTGTTGAAGACAACCTGAAAGAAGGGGAACGCCTTGTTGCAGCTCTCGATTGTGAAATTTGTCATTCACCTAAAAGTATGGGGCCAAGGGGTCCTGAAATAATTCCGGAACTTCGTTTTGGAGGCCATCAGGCAGGTACCGTACTCCCTCCCTACGATGAAAAAACGGTGAAAGCAGGATGGGCCTTGTTTGCTCCTGATTTCACTTCTATCATTGGACCATGGGGACAATCTTATGCAGGCAATATCAGCAGCGATTCAACAGGCATTGGTATGTGGACCGAAGAACAATTCAAAAAAGTATTACGGGAAGGAAAGTTTAAAGGGCTTGATAATACAAGACCTATCTTGCCACCCATGCCATGGGAAGCATATAAAAATTTAACTGATGAGGAAATAAGTAAAATATTTGCGTTCCTCAAATCAACAAAGCCAGTTAAGAATGTAGTACCCACCGCAAAAATTAATCCCCCGCCTCCACCAGCAAAATCCTAATCGGCCTAATAATTAAAAAGGTTGGCATTTTTGCCAACCTTTTTAATTATGTAAAGATCTACTGCATCATACCTTTTGTTGCTTCCATAATCGGATGCCGGTCAATATACTGTACCATAAAATCAACTTTTCCTGCATCATTAAAATGTGAGGTATTATGCGACCAGAATGTTATACTCTTTCCATTTTTATATTTTGCATCAACCTTTTGCCATGTTAACATCCATTTCCCGGCTGCAGTAATTCCGTTAGGACTTTGGTTAGCTTTGATGGGCAACCAGATCTGTTCTGAAAATTTCAAGGTTTCAAGCAATTTCCACCTGCCTTTATAATAGTCAGAAATGGCCTGTTTGCCAATAAGACTATCGCCCCCGCTAAAGTACATACGGGCATTGTCATCCATGTTAGCGGTCATTGCATCTACATCGCCTTTTGAAAAATTTTCCCAAACAGATTTGGAACTGGCGTTTAACTCATCGCCCAGTAATTCAACCGGTGGTTTTGTGGTGCTTGAAGAAACAGTATCGGTGCCTTCAGCAGTTACACCGTCAGTTGTTTTGTTTTCGTTGTTGCAGGCAATAAACAAAAATGCAAGCAACATGACCATGAACAATTTTTTCATGTGTTGTTGTTTTAATGTGAAATAATAAAATAAAAGGTACTTAGTTAAACAAAGGGAAGGATGGCAAGGATTAAACTGGTGCGGAGATTAAACTAATGTAGGAACATTCCTGATACATTTCAAATGTTATATATGCTAATATAAATATTTGAACGCAATAAAAAAAGGTTGACATTCCTGCCAACCTTTTACAAATCTTTTCAAAGCTATACGCCTGCCTGTTTCACCATCAGCGCCTGTATCTGCTTCATGGTATTTTCCATACCACTGGCACTTCCATCTAAGAAAATAATATTTCCTTTTCCATATTCAGCAAAATTTTTCACAGCTTCTGTCCACATACTAAAAAGGATAACGTTGGTATCAAGATTAGCCTGTTTCATTTGTTCGGCAGCTTCGGTCATACCCTTGGCCACTTCCTTGCGGAAGAGAGCTACACCCTGTCCACGTAAACGGGCCGCTTCACGCTCTGCTTCGGCTGCAATTTTGATAGCGTTACCTTCTGCTTCTGCACCTTTGGTTTTGGTAATGAGCAATGCCTGTCCTTCGTTTTCTGCAGCAGCTTTTAAGTTGTTACTTGCTACAACACGGCTCATACTTTCCATGATCTGCTGATCGAAAGTGATATCATTAATTTGCAGATCCTGCAGGTGATAACCCCACTCTTCTAATGAATGATCGATCTGTTCTTTAACATACTCTACAATTTCCCTGCGTGCAGTTAAGATTTCTGCCTGTCGCTTAGTAGCAACAAATGCACGGATCGACCCTTCAACTGTGCGGATCAAGGCCTGCATCAAGTCTTTATCGCTGATGAATTTAAACGCTACCCGTTTAATGGTTTCTTCATCCTGGTTTTGTACTGAATACAAGAGCATACTTTTAAAGTACACGTTTGCCTGATCAATTGTTACCGCCTGGAACTCCAGCTCCACACTTCGGTTCTGAATACTGATTTTTTTATAGATCTGTTCCAGTATGGGTATTTTAAAGCCCAAACCCGGCCGGAGAATACGCTGGTATTTTCCAAACATGGTAACCACGGCAATCAATCCCTGGTTCACGGTTACCAAACCGCTGAAGAGGATAAATACGATGAGCAAAACCCACCAATAATTAACTAGAAATTCCATATCTGTAAAATTTGTTCTAAAGTAAACGATTCCGTTTGATAAACGGGAAGAAACTATACAACAGAAGGGTTAATTTTAAAAAAATAACCACCATGAACCGCAGTAAAAAAATATTCATCGGCCTGCTAGCATTTTTACCGCTGATTTCTGCAGCAGTGTTCCTCCTTTTTTTCTTTACTTCTTTTTTCCCTGAGATTGTAAAAATGGATCATGAGCAGGGCGATGTTTCACCCGAATTTTTCTTCAGCCATATGATGGGCTTTATTGCATGGGTAATAGCACTGGTTTTTGTACAACTGGGGCTGATGATCTATTTCATCATTCATGCGATGAATAACAACAGAGTAAAGAATGAAGAACGCATCATTTGGGTTTTGGTATTTATTTTTGCAAGTACCATTGGCTTTCCTATTTATTGGGGTATCCGCATCTGGCCGGAGGAAAAACCGGAAAGCAATTTTGTGAAAATGTAAACAGCAGAAATTGAAATAATTAATTGCTGTTAATTTTTTTCTATTATTTTGTGACAAATATTTCTACATGAAAATCACACTGCTTACTTTTTTTCTTTCTATATTTTTTATTTTAGAAGGTACGGCTTTCAGTTCTGTTCCTTCAACAACAGTAGACCCAACAAAAGGAACGGCGGTTGAACCTGTT
>JBKJNM010000238.1:0-13744 GCA_046593655.1 Lacibacter sp.
GGCAACAGCATGAAATTAAAACTACTGCTTCTAGCATTACCTGCATTCCTTTCTGCATTACTTGCAATGAAACTCACTGGCAGGTATCAACAAAAACAACAGCTCCAGTCGATCAATAACTACAAACAAAAAACAATTATCCTCTGCGGTACCGATTGGGAAGCATTAAAAACATTTTTAGAAGGAGCTGAAATTCCGCCAGTACCCGGCTCAGGTAATTATAAATGGGCAATCAGCACAAAAAATGACAGTGCCCGTTTTTATTTTAACCAGGGCATTAATATGTATTATGGTTTTCACATCATTGAAGCCATGGCCTCCTTTAAAAAAGCAGAAAAATTTGATCCCCGTTGTGCAATGATTTATTGGGCGCAGGCATTGACATACGGACCTAATATCAATGACCTGGGTTATGCAGCCTCCCCCGATGCATTAGTTGCTAGCAGCAAAGCAATGGGGTTTGCCGGTGAATGTACCCCCCTAGAAAAAGCTTTAATAGAAACCCAGCAGGTGCGTTATTCAGCTGATTCTACTAAAACAAGAGAACAGCTCAATCAATTATATGCCGACCGGATGAAAGCTTTGTATGAACAATTCCCAGATAAAGCAGATGTGGCTGCATTGTATGCTGATGCATTGATGTTGCAGCATCCATGGGATCTATGGTTCACTAACGGTGAGCCTAAACCGTGGACACCAAAAATCCGTTCAGTTTTGGAAAAGCTATTACTGAAAACACCCAATCATCCGGGTGCCAATCATTATTATATTCATGTAATGGAACCTTCACCCTATGCCAGCCTTGCACTTGCCAGTGCCGACAGGTTAGGAAAATTAACACCTGCCCTTTCACATATGGTGCATATGCCATCACATATTTATCTGCGCACAGGAAACTATAAAAAAGGAGGCCTGGTAAATGAAAAAGCAGTGAGCAGTTACAAAAAAATGATCCCGCTGTATGCTGGCGTAACAGCAAATGATTTTTTGTACATCATTCATAACCTGCACATGCAAACCAATCACGCAATGCTTGCTGGCCAAATGAATTATGCTGTAAAATCAGCTTTGGCAACAGCCAACAGTATTCCCAAAGATTATTTGCAGATAGAAGGTGCATTGGGCAGCTATGTTCAATATGTTTATATGACCACGGTACTTGTTGATATAAAATTCGGGAGATGGGATGTTTTACTCACACAAACAAAGCCCACTGAAAAACAAGTTTATGCAATTATTCTTTATCACTTTGGTCGTGGTATGGCACTTGCACATCAACTTAAAATAACAGCCGCAAAAGAAGAGTTGGCACAAATCAATCATTTACTTAAAGACAGCGTACTGTCTCTTCCCTTTGCTCCCTTCTCTCCTTCTATTAATGGGGCAACTGTTGCAGCCAATGTGCTGGATGGAAGTATTGCGTTGAAAGAAAAAAAATATACAACAGCTATTGAGCATTTTTCAAAAGCATCGGCCATTGAAGAGCAAATGGTGTACAACGAGCCGAGAGATTGGATGCTGAGCCCCAAACATTATCTGGGTAATGCTTATTTAGAAAATAAACAATGGGCAAATGCTGAAACAACTTTCAGGAGCGATCTGAAAAATAACAACGATAACATATGGGCTTTAACAGGCCTGCACATATCAATTGTTAAACAACAAAAAAAGTTGGAAGCAGAAAAGCTGATGATGAAAATAAAAAAATTAACTGCCGGCTTAGATACAAAGATCAGTACTGCTGTTTTTTAGCGTGCCGTATGTGCTTTTATAAAATCACTCACGAGGTAGCTAATGAGTTTGCCGGTTGTTTCACTCTTACGACCATCGCTGAGCAAACTGGCACCTTCACAAATGTACAGATAGGCCACTTTACAATCAGTAGCTGCAAAGTTGACATATTGCCTTGCGTGCAGTTTATTAATGCCGCTGGGTGTAATGGCACTGGCCAATGTATGTTCTATACAATCAAGATCCAGTTCAATACCGGTATGAGTATCTTCGGTAAACCCGGTTGCATGTGCAACTGCCTGAATGAAGTTCCGTTTTTCATGAATAAAAATATCTTCGTAAGTGATCAGATCAAAAAAAGGATTGTTCACAATATCCATCCACACATTCTGCGGAATATAATTTTCGTGAACGCCAATGACACAATACTTTAGTAAATAGCCATCATCTTCTGCATAACGGAATGCATTGCCGCTATGTCTTCCTTCTGCGGGGCGATAATCAGTATGTGCATCGAGGTTAATACAATTGATTTGCGCTAATTGCAATAAGCCGGCTTTATGCAAACCTTTGCTTGTGCCTTTGATCAAAGGATAGGCGTTATTATGCCCACCTCCAATAGCAATCGGAATTTTCCCTTTAGAGCTGATGATTTTGGCCAATTGTTCTACTTCATCATCTATCATATATACAGCATGCCGATAAGCTTCCAGCTTTTCATCATGATTATGTGCATTCTCTTCAATCAATGCTTCTGCATCTGTAAAATCAAAGTGCCCCAATAGTATGAGCTCATCACCTGAAAAGAAATCATTGCTTTGAATATTGAGAAAGGAAGTAAGAAAAGGAAACCAGGCGGTGTCGGTTCCTCCAATACCATCGTTTGCTTTTACACCAATATCTTCAGGAATTCCAAACAATACATACTTCGCTTTCGATTGCTCCAGCGAGTTTTCGAGTTGATCTTTATCAGAGATCAATTGAACCCTTTCGCCAAGTTTGGTTTCAAAACGACGGATCTTAGTAAGCGTTAAAACATCTTCCTTATTATAAAAACGAAAACGTTGCATATGGCTTTGTTTGAGTAATAATGAAGATAGTAGTTTTCATGCAACAGGCAATCAGGAGAAAAATTCGCCGCTGATCATCACTTTGTCAATATGATTTGTACCAAAGGAATATGGAAGAATGGTTAATGAAGACATAGGTTTGGTGAAAATAAGATTGGCTCTCTTACCAACAGTAATGCTTCCCAATTCATGTTCCAGTTCCATGGCATAAGCGCCGTTAAGAGTTGCTGCGTTGATAGCCTCTTCGGGTAACATGTTCATGCCAATACAACTCATAGCTATCACCAGATTCATGTTGCCGCTTGGTGAGGAGCCCGGGTTAAAATCGCTTGCCAACGCAATGGCAGCACCCGCATCAATCAAAGCCCTGGCTGGTTGAAAAGGCATCCGCAGAAAAAAAGCAGCTGTTGGTAATAAGGTTCCGATAGTTGATGCTTTCGCAAGATCACTGATATCTGTTGCTGTCATTGATTCGAGGTGATCAACAGAAAGTGCACTCAATTCAATTGCTTTTTGCAAACCTCCAATACTGTTGAGTTGGTTAATGTGCAATTTTGGAGTAAGCCAGTATTGCATCGCTGCTTTGCAAATTGTTTCCATCTCCTGAACTGAAAAGAAACCGTTTTCGCAAAACACATCTACAAAATCAGCGAGTCCTTCTTCAGCAATTACCGGTAACATTTCGTTAATGATAAGATCAATATAACCCTGGTGGTTTTCTTTATACGCTAACGGGTATGTATGTGCGCCGAGAAATGTTGCCTTTATTGGTATGGGAGATGTTTCTTTTAATTTCTTAATAACTCTCAGCATTTTCAACTCCCCTTCAACTGATAATCCATAGCCACTTTTTATTTCAATGGCTCCTGTACCCAATTGAATCACTTCCTGTAAACGGCTCCAGGCAAGTCGCAGTAATTCCAGTTCCGATTTTTCTGCTATGTGCTTAGTTGAATTTAAAATACCTCCGCCCTTTGCAGCAATTTGGGCATAGCTAAGCCCTTTCAATTTATCAACAAATTCTTCTTCACGGGTGGCGGCAAATAAAAGGTGTGTATGACTATCGCACCAGCAGGGAAGAACAAACTGATTCGTTGCATCAATAGTTGTTTCATATTCTTCGGTTTTATTTCCGATTTTATCCATACTGCCATACCCAGCAATCAATCCATCTTTAATACCAAGAAATGCATTTTCAATGCAAGGCAAATGAGCTAATTCATTTCCTCTCAGCAAATTTGTTTTTTCTCTTACTCCTGCCAGTTGTTTAATGTTTGTGACAAGTACAGCCATAATATAAATGTAACAGAAATCTTTAAACAAATAAAAAGGCTTACCGCTTTCAACGATAAGCCCCCATTTATGAGAAACTGCTAATCCGTTTTATATGAGGATGTCAATTCTTTTTCGCAATAGCGGGCACTAATGGATGCACGACTCCGTCAACTACATGAATCAACCCATTGCTGGCTGCTATATCTGCATTGATAACAAACGCACTGTTTCCATTTTCATCTGTCAATTTTATTTTGCCTTCTTCTACGCTTGCCGTCAACTTACCACCGCTTACAGTGGGTAATTGTACTGATCCGTTATTTTGTTTGATGGCAGCCATCAGGGTTGTAGAATTCCAGTTACCACCAACAACATGATACTTCAATGTTTTTGTAAGCATGGCTTTATTCTTCATCAGTTTTTTTAACTCGGGTTGGGATATTTTTTCAAATGCTGCGTTGGTTGGTGCGAAAAAGGTATAGGGGCCAGTTAATTTAAATGTGTTTACAAGATCAGCTGTCTTAATTGCATCAACCAGTTTGCTGTGATCAGGCGAACCAGTTGCAACATCTATTACATCGCTTTGAGCAAATACAGTGGCAATAGAAGCAATCATGAGGAAAGCCGTTACTGATAAAGAGAA
This sequence comes from Lacibacter sp., assembly GCA_046593655.1. Classification (GTDB taxonomy): domain Bacteria; phylum Bacteroidota; class Bacteroidia; order Chitinophagales; family Chitinophagaceae; genus Lacibacter. Next base: position 4,720 of record JBKJNM010000238.1, read on the forward strand.
AAAGATTTTTTTCATGTGTAAGTTTTTTTTAATGAACAATAATAAATAGTAAGCCCTTTGCAATTGCAGAGGCAAACAAATGATTAAAAAGCTGTGATGTTATAGTGAACAAACATTTACATGCAGTAAACTTTGTTACATCATTTTACAATAAAGGAAGCTGGGACAAGATCAACAATGGAGATTCTTGGCATTTAAACCAATAACCATGCCAGCAGAATTATTTTTTCTTTTATCAAAAAAAATAAAATTGTATTTTGTTTATGCGCTCATGATTACATTCACTACCACCATATTAAGATTTGATCAACAGGGAGAAAAAACCGGCTGGACTTATATTGAAATACCCGATGGTATTCCAGAGCAGCTCAAGCCCGGCAATAAAAAAGAATTCAAAGTAAAAGGAAAGCTTGATCAGCATGCCATCAAAAGGATGTCTTTATTGCCAATTGGCGGTGGCCGGTTTATCATGGCCCTTAATGCAGACATCAGAAAAGCAATTGGTAAAAGAAAAGGCGCAATGGTTGAAGTAAAGCTTGCGGCAGATAACAGCGATTTTATTTTTAATTCAGAATTTATGCTTTGTTTAAAAGATGAGCCTGCAGCACTGTTTTTTTTTAATTCATTAACGGGTTCACATCAACGTTATTTCAGCAAATGGATCGACAGCGCAAAAACAGACCCCACTAAAACAAAACGCATAGCAATGGCCTTGAATTCCCTTTCAAAAAAAATGGGCTACCCTGAAATGATGAGGGCCGAAAAAGAAAAAAAGGATCTTTTCCGCTGAGCTTATCAACATAACATTTGTTAGTGTGAATAACATGCTTCAAAAAAAAAGTTACTGCAGGGTTACTTTTTTATGAAATAAGTATAAACAAGGAATATTTTTTTATTATCCGGCCATGATGCATACAGATAAAACGATGAAATCATTCACCAATCTGCAGTTTGGCCGTAACATTAAAAAGCTTTAAATCAAAGAAAATGGTACAAAAAACTTACTACAAAACGAAAGATTATTGCAAAGTAAAGTTTGCTTTTAAAGTTGAGAATGCTGAGACCGTTGAAATTCTTGGCCTGAACAGTGATTGGAAAAATGCTGTAACCATGAGCAAAAAGAAAGATGGTACGTTCAGTGCAGAATTGAACCTGCCCAAAGAAACAAAACACGAATTTAAATATTTGGTGAATGCTACAGAATGGCTAAATGAACCAGAAGCCGATGAACAACAACCTAATGAATTTGGCGGCATCAACAGTGTAATTGTACTGTAATTTCCCTTTTTAAAATTTTTTTAACCGGTAGCATGTATGTTTCATTGAAACATACATGCTACCGGAAATTCATGTGCATATAGCTGTACAATTTCTTAAAATTTATTCCAGGGAAATGAATTATACCAAATAGATTGCTAAATCAGTCGAATTCTTCCGGTATAATACCGACAGACATTGTTTATTAACTATATTGCCTGGATTATTTAATATATCTCGTCGGTATTAACAGGAGCTTATAATTCAGCGTGATTGCAATGAAGTATATTGTAAGTAAATACTTCCCAATGAAATCATCTATCCTATTTCTCCTCTTCATTTCAATGACACTTATTGGCTTTCTTTCCTGCAAAGCCATTGCCCGAACAGCAGCCAGGTACTGGACCAAAAAACAAATTAAAGAATTTGTAAAGAACTGTGAAACCAGGTCGTCAAGGTTAATTGGTGAAGACAATGCAAAAAAATATTGCGACTGTGCTGTGGATGTTGTTGCAGAAAAGTACAGGAACTACCAGGTGACAAAAACAATTTCACTGATTGATTTGCTCAATATTGCTGAAGGATGTAAATAAGTATCATTTCATGCGCCAATGATCTGTAGCAGATATGGACAAATGCACTTTATCACCCTTTGCATATCCCCTGCTATCTGAATTTAGTCTCAGCATTTGGTTACCCACCATCACATCCATTTTACAATAACTTCCCATAAATAAAATTGTTTGTATGATGCCTTCTATGGTATTTCCAGCTTCAGTAACTATATGAATCTGTTCTGGGCGAATGAGCATTTGTTTTTCACTCAATTGAATACCAGGCATCACAGAACGTAAGAAATCGGCATCAATTAAATTATAATCACCAAAAAGTGCAGCACAGTATTCATTAACAGGGGAATCATAGATCTGTTGCGGGGTTCCCTGTTGAACAATAGCGCCATCTTTTAAGATCAAAATCGTATCAGCCCATGAAAGAATATCAGCAGCATCATGCGATACAAGAATACAGGTAATACCCAATTTTTCGCCTATATCATGAATCACCGATTTGATGGTATTCTTATGGGCTGTATCCAGGTTGGAAAAAGGCTCATCCAGTAACAATAATTTTGGACAAGTTGTTAATAACCTGGCCAATGCAATACGTTGCTTTTCTCCGCCCGAGAGTTGATTGGTTCTTCGCTTTAGTAAATGTTCAATTTGGCAAACAGTGTAGATGGTGCTGGCTTCTGCTTCGGTTAATTTATTGGCCATTTCCATAAAATCATACACCCAATAATTATTTCGCAGTTCAAAATACTGGCTCAGATAAACAATACCGGGGTGGCCCGGTATCAATTGATCGTTGGGGCCCATGATCTTTTGCTGTTGAAAAGCTAAGTCACCTGCATCCTGCTGCAGAAGCCCAGCTATCATTTTCAGCAGGGTTGTTTTGCCTGAACCAGTTTCGCCTGCAATGGCCATCTTTTCAAAAGGCTCTTGTGTAAAGCTCACATCCTTTACTGTAAAGTTCCCTTTCTCGTCCTGCTTACTGATACCATTCACTGCTAATAAAGCCATGCCCGAAAATAAAGCATAAGGGCTACATGACAAGTACTGTTGAAACGAGGCAAAATGCTGTTGAAAAACATCCATTTTAAACAGTCTATGGCAAGACTTAAAAAAGGCTTACCTTTAGCCGCATCTGCTGAAAATGTTATCGCATTTCAACGGATGCATTTCTTCCCAATAAATCCCACACAAACGGGGTATTTTATCACAAAAACAGTTAAGCAATATGGCGGAAACCTGGAACAAGAAAGAAAGAGAAAAGAAAAAGCAGCAAAACAAAAAAGAAAAAGCAGAACGTAAGCAGGAACGGAAAGATAATCCCAAAAGCGGAAACAATTTTGAGAGCATGCTTGCTTATTTAGATGAGAATGGAAACCTTTCTTCCCAGCCGCCGGATCCAAGAAAAAAGATTCAAGTGAATGTTGAGGATATTGAAATTGGTGTTCGCAAACAGGAACCAGTGAATCCCGAAGATTTGATCAGAAAAGGAACCGTTACTTTTTTCAATGATTCCAAAGGGTATGGGTTTATTAAAGATGATGTTACACAGGAAAGTGTTTTTGTACACATCAATTCTTTAACGGAAGAAATAAGGGAACAAAATAAAGTAATCTTTGAAGTTGAGATGGGACCAAAAGGCAGCAATGCCGTGAATGTAAAGCTTGTGAAATAATTCATAGTGAACTATAAAAAAATCCTGTGTGAAAATGCAGGATTTTTTTTATAACGAATCCAGCAATTCTTACTTTGAATGATAAAGCATCAACAATTTTCTATGAGCTGTATTTAATTCATCGTTCATAAACGATTGGGCAAAATTTACATATCTAAAGAAAGATGGACTATGTGCTGAATGACCAGAAATTTTCCTCACCAGGTATTCCGGCATTCCCAAAGCCAGCAAAAAAGTGATCCCTGTTTTACGCATCACATGAGAACTTAATAAATCGCAAAAACGATACAGCAAGGTTTTCCTTTTCTGTTCAACTGAACGTCCATTCATTTTTCTGAATTTTCCGATGGGTTGTGTCCATGTTGCCAAAGCGCCTATTTTTTTGAGGCGATTATTAAAATTACTCAATGCTATCGGTGGGAACACTTTACTTTGCAGGCTTTTCCTTTTTGAAAAAGAGAAAAAAATATCCACGGCATACATTGGCAACTTTACTTTAACGGGAGTTTCTGTTTTTACTGAAACATAGTTCAGGAAATATTCGTTATTTATTTTTTCCAGGTTTCTTACCCGTAGATTCATCAGGTCGGAGAACCTGAGAGCTGTCGTACATCCAAACACAAACGCATCTTTACTTGTTCTCAGATTACGATTGAGTTGTTGATGAAATGGTTTATCCAGAATCAAGAATGCTAATTGCTCCGGTAATAGTGAAATGACTCTGATATCTTCCCGTTTTACATAAAACCTTTCATAGAAAGGATTGAGGTTGATCATTTTTACATTTTTGAGGTAGCGGAAAAAACATTTGATAATCTTAAACACATGACCGCAAAAATTATCATGACAGCCTTTTTTAAAATACAGGAACCTTGTAAAATCTTTATAGAATTTTGCCCAATAAGTTTTCTCCCGTTGTAACATCCTGTTATTATCCCCGGTATTATACAGGATAAGCAGTTCTTTACCCGTATAGGTTTCAAACTCCTGAAGCAGTTTCAGAATATACGTGTAGTTTTTTACGGTTGAAGGTTTAAGTTTTTCTCCTGAGGGCTTACATCGTTTTCCACTACCAGATGCAGCGATAAATTTTTCGAATTGTGTAATAAACTGAATGTGCTGTACCATAACATTTTTTTTAAGAGTGAATAATGTTATAGTAAAGACACAAATCAGTATTTTTATAAGAGTTCTTTGAATAAGACTACTATCCCTTCGGGATGGTAATGCCGGGAAGAAAATATACTGCTGGAACCAGCTACAGGTATGGGTTTAATGGAAAGGAACAAGACCCGGAAACATATGGAGAAGGTAATATTTATGATTACGGGTTTAGAATTTACAATCCGAGATTAGGAAAGTTTTTATCTGTTGACCCTCTTACAAAATCATATCCCTGGTATACTCCCTATCAATTTGCAGGAAACACACCAATCCAAGCAATAGATTTAGATGGATTGGAAGAATTAAAAAGCATTTACTTTAAGAATGTTCGATTTGTAGTATTAAAAAACGTGACATTTGATTTCGTTATAAGAAAGTCAACTAATACTTTAACCACCGAGATGATGGGCAAAGATGCTGCAGGTAGAACTGAGTATTCAGTTAATTTACAGATGTATGAGCCTAAGCCGGGTACCAATCCTGATTATTATACCGCTACAAAGCCCCAAGCTAATTATCGAAGTCAAGGATTAAATAATGCCGATGGGAAAAATGTTGAAGGCAGAACTTCACCATCTACTTTCTACTTTTCAATTGGTAATAATGGTGCGGTAACTGCGGGAATGGGTGATGCTCCTTTGGATAGTAAGATAGCCTTTGGAGGCGGTGTCCCAGTTTATGTAAATGGTTTAAAATACGGAGAAGACAATATTTGGAAGCCTGGTACACCTGAAGAAATTGCTAAGAATACAAGAGGAGCTGTTGCTCCGAATAACACTAAATATCTGTTGCAAAAAAGTAATAGTGCTTATCCAAATCAAAATGATGATGCGCAGGGGAAAACTGTCTTAGCGTATAATTCAAAACAAAATATTTGGTTAGTTGCCTCTCAAGAAGATGGCACAAATGGAATGACGTTAGACCGTATAAGAGATAAATTAGTTAACGAAGGATGGGACCAAATAATCTCATTTGATGGGTCAAGCTCTGCAACTTTAGTAAAAGACAAGCAAACATTAACACAGCCTGCTAATTACAAGAATAACACGGCTCCTTCAGGCTTAAAACTATCAGTGCCTAAAAAATAATTAAATTGATTTTAACCATGAAGCGATTTTATATTTTGCTACTACCATTTTTTATTTTTTCATGCGGAGACAATCCTTTACAAAAGAGAGTAAGTAAGGTTTTGAGTGATGAAGATAAATGCAAAGTTGTATCATATTATCCGGTAGTCAATTTAAAGCATAATACAGTTATGGTACATGAATTAAATCAAACTTTGGAAAATGTAAACGACATGAGCCGCTATATAGGGAATTGTTCGAAATATTTTCCTGATGAGTTTGCAAATAAGAAAAAGGAAATCATTGGTGATTATGATATTTTATATGCTTCCGATAGTTTATTAAATATCGAATTTTTTATTAAATCAGAGGGTTTTTCTAAAGTCGAATATCGAAATGTCTTTGTCGATTTGAAAACTGACCAGTTATTAGAAGCAAATAAAGCTATTCCCGATATTGAAAGAGGAAAGTTATACCCCTACGTTAAAAAGTTCAGTGATAGTACAGGCATTGACATAAATTTAAAAGCTTACGAGAGGAACAGTAATTATGCAATTATGTTTGGAAGGACAAAGGATGATTTGGTTTTATATTTGGGAAAAGAAGGCGAGTTTGGAGGTTATTATAAAATTTTAATCCCCCTAAATAAAATCACGAAATAATTTTAAGCCGCTCCAATTTCAGCAGTTTAAAATTAATTGATGATTTATTCCTTCGCCGCACAGTCTCCTGTTGTGGGATGGAAATGTGAGTTGGTAAGGGGATATGTCAAAAAGCACTACGAGTTATAGCTGCCACACACGTTGCCATTAAAAACAATTTTTATGAGAATAAAAACCCATCTCAGCGTACTGGCTTTCATTATTGCTTTTCTTTTAAACAGCAACAGTGTAAATGCAAAAAGCGATATTCCTGTTATTGATAGTATTTGTTGCATGCCCGATAGCCTCATGGTAACAAGTGTAGCCTATCCTGTGTTTTGCGTACGATGGAAAGTTCCATCAGACAGTACATGCCGCAGATCGCAAGGCTTTGAAGTGCAATGGAAGCGTCTTACTGACAGCATTTGGCACTCACAAGTCGTAATTGATTCTTCAGGGAGCTATGTGAATTTTTGTGATTCAATTGATACATGCGGGGTATATCAGGTGCGGGTGAGAACAAAGTGTACCGACAGTATTTATAGCAATTGGACAGGGGTCAAGAAATTTCTACTAGCTTGTGAAGGTGGTAGAACCTCCAGAATAGAATCATTAGTAATTTCTCCTAATCCTGCATCAACAAGTATAATTATTACAGCAAAGGATATAAAGCCCGGAACAGTTAAACTATTTGTGGTGGATATAGCAGGAAGAGTTGTTATAGAAAAAATTGCTTACTCTATAGTTAAGGATCAGTTGATGGAGAAACTATCCGTCGGTACCTTGCCAAAAGGAATTTATTTTATCAGCATACTGTCTGGTGGCAGTGTGGTAAAACGGGGAAGTTTCTTAAAAGAATAGGTATTTATTGTCATATTGGGATTTAATTAATACTTGCAGCCTAGATAGTGTGCCTTCTTCCCAACTATCCGTAGTCTTCATTTTTATTATACTGGTAAGTATCTGATCAATATAGATATGCAGTTGAACGCTATACTGAGTTTGATCTCGTTGTTGGTGAAAAACACGCAACAACGGCAGCGGTGGTTTATTCAACAATAATACCAACAGCAGCAAGAGCGGAACACCAACGAAGGCAAAGAGTTTAATCCCTTATATAAAATACTATTGAATGATCTTTATCAAAAACAGTAAAATCAATATCCTTAATTTTAGTTTTACTGTCTTCAATATACTCTTTCGCAATATTTAAACTCTCAAAAATAGTGTAGACTTCTTGTTGATCATTAATGCTAATATTAAAATCTTTATCTAATACAACCCCTGTTGAGCTTCTAACTCTCAGTAGCACTACCTGATTATCACTAATTTCTGGAAAAGTTATCATTTATTATATAAAATTTTATTGATACTAAATGTATTATTCTGTACCGACTGAACATTTGCATTTGAGACCGGCTTTTTAAGCAAAACCTCTGACTCACTTACAATAGATGTTGGCTTTTGTAAAAGCTGAACATTTTTAGTATTAGGGCTCTTTATTATATCATTAACATTAACTTTTGTTTTTAATACAACTCCTTCTCCACCAGGCCTTAATGCAAAATTTATTGCAACTTCAGGGTTTGTTGTCCAAGATGTGAATGGGCTATTTAAAGTAGATACTGTATTATGCTCCATCGCAGTCGCAACCCCACCATTAGGTTTTACAATCCCATTTAATGCATCTGGATAATGAACATTGTTCTCATTAACTCCACGATAAAGAGTAATTGTCGGCTCTGTATTACTAGAAGTAGGTTTCAACAAATTACCCTTTGAACTACTGCTTGGGAATGGAATTTTCGAACCAATAAATATTGTAACACCTGTTTCCAATGTTTGGGGATTCATTGCAGTTTTACCGGCATCAATAAACTGTTGACCAAGTGGTGTTTGAAAAGTATAATTCCAGGTTTTTATTCCTGTTTGTTTTAGATAACTCCCTGCCTGTGAAGCATCATTACTTAAACTTTTAATGTAGGTGCCGTTAGCTATATGTTTAACAGTATTAACTCCAGAATTCCATGTGTCTGCAATAAGACCATTGTAAATATTACCGGCAGCATTTGGAATAGCTTTCAAGTAATCCCACCCGTTGCCTTTATATTCATATTTGTCCATATGCGAAGCATATTCTAAGCCGTCTAAGTCTATTCCATCTATTGGCCTATTACTTGCAAACTGATACGGTGTTAATTCAGGGTAATCTTTAGCTATCGGATCCACACTTAAAAACTTGCCCAGCCTCGTATCATAAATCCGCATACCATAGTCCTGCTGATTTCCTTCACCCTTCACCTCATTATCATTCTCCTTTCCGTTAAACCCATATCTATAAAGGGATGTAGCAGCAAACTTCCGTCCCGGCATTACCATCCCGAAGGGATAGTAATCATTTTGTCCGCAAGCGATAAATCACTTGCCTTTCAAAGAACTTATAATTGGCTAATTTTTGCTACAGTGTCTCTCTATTGCTTATACTTAAATAATAAAATATTTGCTTTCCCGCCCCCCCCTTCATTTGAAATATACAGATCAGCATTTGCTGAAAAGGTTAATCCTTCAGGTTGTTTAAACAAGTCGCCTTTCAGTTCATACCGTTGCAGCACAATGCCCTGCCTGTCTACTTCAACCAACTTTTTTTTGGAG
>JBKJNM010000005.1:0-22014 GCA_046593655.1 Lacibacter sp.
AAACACCCCAAACACCGTACTGCCACTTCCCGTCATGCTTGCATACACTGCACCTGCTTTGTACAATTGTTTTTTGATGTTTGCAATTTCTGGATGGGCTTTGCTTACAGGTTCTTCAAACTCATTCATGAGTTGATCTTTCCAAGTATGGATAGGTTGTTGGAGGATGGCTCTTAAGTTAGGCCGCTCCAGGCGGCCAGACGTCTTAACATCCTGCTCACTGTCTGGCCGCCTGGAGCGGCCTGACAGATTCGCAAATGCCCAACCTGTATTTACATGAATACCCGGATTAACAATTACAAATTGATAAGCAGATAAATCAAGATTAACTGTTTCCAATAATTCACCTCTGCCTGTTGCATAACATGCTTTATTGATGATGAAAAATGGGCAATCACTTCCTACGTGCAATGCATAATCAATCAACTGTTGCGTAGTTAATCCCAGTTGAAATTTTTCATTCAACAGTTTTAGTGTAAAGGCACCATTACTGCTGCCACCGCCTAAACCGGCGCCCATTGGAATGGTTTTGTGTAAATGCATGTGAATGGCTGGCAATGTTGGGAAATCTTTTTTTAAAAGATGGTATGCTTTAACACAAAGATTGTTTTGAGTATCTCCTTCAATCAGGTTGCCTGAATTCCGAAAAACCACTTCACCTGCACCCTGTTCTTCATTGCGAATAATTTCCAGTGCATCTTTTAAAGGAAGGGGATAAAAAACCGTTTCAAGGTTATGAAACCCGTCTTCCCGTTTATTGAGAATATGTAAACCCAGATTAATTTTACAATTAGGAAAAACGATCATGAATGGATAATTGTATAATTGATGGTGGAAAATTAGTTGAATGGAAGCTGAATGATCTATTATCCATTAACCAATGATCAATTATTTATTACGGTTACTCAATTCATCCCTGATGGCGATGGCACGCATATAATCTTCCTGTTCCAGTACTTCGTTCAGCAGCACCTGCAACTCTTCAGTGGTTAATGATTTCAGATCGGCATTGCCTTCGTTACCACCTGTAACAGTAACTTCTTCTTTTGTTTTTTTCTCATCATCATCTTCCATGAGGATACCTGCGCTTTCCAGAATATGCTCATACGTATAAATGGGGCAGCCAAAACGAACCGCCAATGCCAATGCATCGCTTGTACGGCTATCAATTTCAACCGTATCATTTTCTGAGGAGCATAATAGTTTGGAGTAAAAGATTCCTTCCTGCAGATCGTTGATCACAATTTCATGCAGGTCAACATTAAAAGCGAGCATGAAATTTTTCATGAGGTCATGTGTTAACGGTCTGCTGGGTTGCATCCGTTCCAATGCCACAGCAATTGCCTGTGCTTCAAAACCACCAATAACAATCGGTAAACGGCGAAGGCCATTTACTTCACCTAATACCACCGCATAACTATGTGTTTGCGTGATGCTGTGAGAAAGTGCTACTATTTCCAGTTCTATCTTTTTCATAACCCGTCGGCAAATTTAAGGGCTTTGCTGCTAATTGAGTTATTCAATTAAAATATTTAGGCTTGCTGATATTGTTTGTTTTGAGCAATGAAAAAACGCCGTGTAATCGGCGTTATATAAATTGAGTTGATTGCAGGCTTATGCAACTCCCTTCAGCTTCTTTACTTCAGCAATTATTTTCGGTAATACTTCAAACGCATCACCTACAATGCCATAATCTGCAGCCTTAAAGAAAGGTGCTTCGGGGTCTTTGTTAATGACAACAATAACCTTGCTGCGGTTGACACCGGCTAAATGCTGAATAGCTCCGCTGATACCAACGGCTATATATAAATTAGGAGCAATGGAACCGCCTGTTTGTCCCACATGTTCATGATGCGGACGCCAATGTGCATCAGCAACCGGGCGGCTACATGCTGTTGCAGCACCAATTAATTTGGCCAGTTCTTCAATCATGCCCCAGTTTTCAGGTCCTTTTAATCCACGACCACCACTCACTACCAGTTCGGCTTCACTTAACGGAACTTCACCAATTACCTTATTGGTTGCCGTTACTTTTACTTTCGGGGATTCCACACTAATGTTTGCTGTAACAACTTCTGCTGTTCCTTCCCCGGCAATTGTTTTGAAAGAGTTGGGGCTGATGGAAAGAATTTTTACTGCTGTATTAATTGCCACATGTGCAAATGCTTTTCCGCTGAACACAGCTTTCTTTACAATAAACTGATTGCTTGTATCTGGTAACCCAACAGCACCTGTTACCAAACCTGCTTTGAGCCTTACGCTTAAACGTGGAGCAATCGCTTTACCGGTTAAGTTGTGTGATAATACAATGACCGTTGCTGCACTTGCAGTTGCAATATCAGCAATTGCTTTTGTATACAGTTGAGCATCTACATGATTGAATGTATCATTTGCTGCATGATGAATTTTACTTACACCATATTTTCCAAGTGCGGCTATATCATCCGCTACTGACCCCAATAATACAGCCTCTGCACCTGTTCCAAGTTGTTTGGCTAATTGTGCTCCATAGGTTAATGCTTCAAAAGAAGATTTTTTTACATGACCATCAGCAGCATCGATAAAAATTAAAACAGACATATAATGATTTTATTTTCGATTTCTAATTTTGTTTTGCGTTACACCCCTTTAGGTTTTATAACCCCGAATGATAACTTCGGTGGGGATGGGGGCTCAAATTACTTTAGCTTCTTCGTGTAACAAACGAACCAACTCACCTGCATTTTCAGGATCAATTAATTTAACACCAGCTTTTGCAGGTGGTAATTCAAACGAGGAAACAGAAGTGAGAGCATCAAGAGCTAACGGTTCCAACACCTTCAATGGTTTGGTACGTGCTCCCATGATGCCTTTCATGTTGGGGATGCGTTGTTCAGCCATTCCTTTCTGGCAACTAACTACAACGGGTAAACTAACTTCGCAGGTTTCTTCGCCAGCTTCAATTTCACGTTCAATGATTGCGGTTGTTCCGTTCAGTTCAAATTTTATGGCAAGCGAAATATAAGGTTGATCGAGTAATTCGGCAACCATGCCTCCAATGGAAGAACCATTGTAGTCGATGGTTTCTTTACCTGTAAATACAAGATCGTATGCACCTTGTTTGGCCACTTCAGCAATTTGAGAAGCAATATAAAAACTATCATGGCTATCGGCATTTACACGAATGGCTTCATCACCACCCAAAGCCAGGGCTTTGCGGATGATTGGGTCGTTATCAGCTGCCCCAACATTTACTAAATGAATAACAGTGGAAGGATCTTTCTCTTTCAGTTCTATGGCACGAACCAACGCATACCATTCATCGTATGGATTGATGATCCATTGTACCCCTTCCTGCACAAACTTTGTGTTGTTATCAGCGAAGGCTATTTTTGCTGTGGTGTCCGGTGTTTTACTGATACAAACCAGAATTTTCATGTGTTGTATTGTTTTATCTCTTTAGGTGATTAAAAATAGTTGTTTATGCAACTAAAGCAAAGATAAAGGTTTGAAGTTGATGGCGGCAAAATTGTAATAAAAAATATTCACAGCCATGGAGAGAATTAAACAGATTCATGAATTTTTGAAAAGCAGTGCAAACGACAGCTTTTTAAAACACGCATTGGCATTGGAATACATCAAGCTGGGAGATGATACAACTGCACAGCAAATATTTGAAGAGTTATTGACCCATGAGCCGGGATATGTGGGCTCTTATTATCACCTGGGAAAATTATTTGAACGATTGGAGGAAAATGCGAAAGCCATCGAGTGCTATCAAAAAGGAATGCTGGTGGCCAAAGAAAAAGGGGAGCAACATGCGCTGGGAGAGTTAAGAGGAGCGTGGGAAGAGTTGACGTTTTAAAAATTCTAAGTTTGTAGTTTTTAGTTCCAATCTTTTGACCTCTGGATTAACATTTGATCAGTTACACATCAACTGCCGTACATTCATCAATCATTATTTGTAAATCTTTTCATGAATCTGCTTTCTACATTTCAACAATACATTCTTCAACAAAATCTTTTCTCCTCAAAAGATCACTTACTGCTGGCCGTAAGCGGGGGGGTGGATAGTATTGTGTTAACAGATCTTTGTTACAAAGCAGGATACAAATTCAGCCTTGCTCATTGTAATTTTCAATTGCGTGGCAAAGAGAGTGATGCTGATGAAACATTTGTACGATCTCTCGGAGAGAAATACAAGGTTGAAGTGCTGGTGAAGAAATTTGATACTGAAAAATATGCTGCTGCAAAAAAACTTTCAATCCAGGAAGCAGCCCGTGTGTTGCGGTATGAATGGTTTGAGGAGCTTGTTCTTCTTCAGACGCCCCCGTCGGACGAACTAGTTGAGGATAGGTCTTCATCCCGTCAGACGGGGGCGTCTGACGGGGCGGGCTCCACTCATTACTCATCACTCATCACTCATCTCCTCACGGCACATCATGCCGATGATAACAACGAAACACTGCTGATGAATTTCTTCCGTGGCACCGGGTTGCATGGGCTTACGGGTATTCCTGTTGCGTATGGTCATGTTAAAAGGCCGCTGCTTTCTTTTACCAAGAATGAGTTGATGGTATATGCAGAAGAAAACAAACTGAAGTACAGGGAAGATTCATCAAACAGTTCATCTAAATACACCCGCAATTTTTTTCGGAATGAAATTATACCTGCTATCAGTAAAGTATATCTGCAGGTGAACGAAAACCTGCAGGATAATATCAACCGGTTCAAAGAAATTGAGCAGTTGTATAAATTGTCAACACAAGCCATCATAAAAAAACTATGCAAACAAAAAGGAGCTGAAATTCATATCTCAGTTAAACAGTTGATGCATTACAGGAACAAGGCATTGATTTATGAAATCATTCACCCTTATGGTTTTTCAGAAAAGCAAATTGATGAAGTGCTCAAGTTGGCGGGAAGCGATTCGGGTAAATATATTGATGCAGCATCCATGTATTTCCGAATGATTAAGCACCGGCATTGGTTCATTATTGCACCTGCACTTTCAGCAGAAGCTCAGAATATTATCATTAAAGAAAGCGATGAAAACATTCAGTATGAAGCAGGGAGTATGACCATTGAGAAATTATCAGGCAGTAATGAGTCAATATCCACTTCTCAAACAGTGGCAACAATGGATGAATCGAAAATTCAATTCCCGTTGTTGTTACGCAAGTGGAAGCAAGGAGATTATTTCTATCCGCTTGGGATGAAGAAAAAAAAGAAAGTGGCCCGTTTCTTTATTGATCAGAAATTATCAAAAACAGAAAAAGAAAAAGCATGGGTTATTGAAAGTAATCAACGCATTGTTTGGATTGTTGGGCAACGGATTGATGATCGGTTTAAGATCACTCCATCAACAAAAAAAATCTTAAAGATCAGTTACGCCCCGTCTGACGTCCCCGTCTGACGGGATTAAGAGCAGCAACTGCATTGCTGAAACGTTTCGGAATATGATAATTAAAAGCTCCATCAGACGATGGCGTCAGATGGAATGATCAGGATTATCTTAAACTGAAACTTGGGTGCATCAATTGATCAACAAAATTTGGCACAACACCTGGCTCCATTAAGATTGTAAATGCAACACCCCAAACTGCCCCCCATAAATGTGCGCTGTGATTGATGTTGTCGCCACCACGTCTATCCATATAAATGGTATACCCAACATATAATAATGCAAAAACAATGGCAGGTAATGGTAAAAAGAACACATATAAAGTTTGCCATGGTGCCAATAAAATAAACGAAAACAAAATGGCTGTTACAGCACCTGAAGCGCCAAGGCTTTTGTAGTTATAATTATTATGGTGTTTAATATAAGAAGGAATTTCAGAGACAATGATTCCGCCGATATAAAATAAAAGGAAGCCGATCTTGCCGATCTTGGCAATAAAAAACAATTCCATAGCACGCCCGAAAAAATACAAAGTAATCATATTAAAAGCCAGGTGGGGAATATCTGCATGAATAAACCCTGAAGTGATAAAACGGTAAAACTGTTTTTTTTCTTTGATCATCGGCGGCCAAAAAATCAAATCATTAATAATCTTTTCGCTATTGAATGCCGTAAAGGAAATGATACAGGTAATAACGATGATGGCCAGAGTAATTGTAAATTCCATTGAATAAATGTAAAGGCTAAAATTTAAAAAGAAAAATTAAAAGAGTGAATGGTGAGTGGTCAAAGGTGAATGCCAGGCAACTGAACAAAATTCATCAACAGTTCAAATTTTATTTTTTTTGCACAACCATCCTCCTTACATCGTACCTCATACATCGTACTTCGTACTTAACTATGATGATACTTTTCATTCCGGTTAATGCTGCAGGCCCTATACATTTGTTCAGCAAGAAGCAACCGAACCAACTGATGCGGAAACACCAGTTGCGACAGACTCCATTTGAAATTGGCCCGTTTCATCACTGCTTCATCAATACCATAAGCCCCACCAATTAAGAACACAAGGCTCTTTACACTTTCATTGCTTCGTTTCATGATAAAATCTGCCAAACCTTCACTACTCATCTGTTTCCCCCTTTCATCTAACACAACTAAAAAATCATCTTTCTGTAACCAATCGAGAATGATTTCTCCTTCTTTTTTTTTAAGATCAGTTTCACTTAACATCCCTGCGTTCTTCGGAACACGAATGATGGTCCAATCAACAGGGTAGTAATTAGAGATGCGTTTGGTGAATTCTTCCACACCAACTTTAATATATGTTTCATGCGCTTTGCCAACACTCCAGAACCTTATTTTCATACTTACTAATATAAAAATTGAATATGAATCAACAGATTGTTTGTAAATTTCGGGATAACACAACTGATATGAGAATATTTTCTTTTGCAACAGCTTGCTTGCTTGTGTGCTCTTTTTCTTTTGCACAGGTTGCAAAAGCGCCCATTAAAAAAGAAGGAGATGGTCCTTATACCCAATTGATTTTACGTGGTGTAATGATGATCAATGGTACAGGGGCTCCGGCTACAGGGCCTATGGATATTGTAATTGAGAACAACCGCATTGTTCAAATTGCAGGTGTGGGCAGTGGTATTCCTGTTAGCGATGGCAGCCGCCCCAAATTAAAAGCAGGAGGTAAAGAACTTTTATTGGAAGGTCATTATGTAATGCCCGGCTTTATTGATATGCATGGACATATTGGTGGCACAGGACAAGGAGCGAATGCAGAATATGTTTTCAAGTTGTGGATGGCACATGGTATCACCACCATCCGTGAGCCTTCCTGTGGTAACGGTCTCGACTGGGTGCTGGAAGAGAAACGATTAAGTGCGGAAAATAAAATTACTGCTCCACGCATTTTTGCATACACCTCATTTGGACAAGGGAGTAAGCAGCCTATCGTTACTGGTGAGCAGGCCATTGCATGGGTAAGAGAAAATGCACAAAAGGGTGCAGATGGAATTAAATTCTTTGGTGCTTCACCAACGGTAATGGATGCTGCTTTAAGAGAAAATAAAAAACTCGGATTGCGTAGTTGCTGTCATCATGCACAAATGGATGTGGCACGTTGGAATGTTGTGAACTCAGCAAAAGCAGGACTAACAAGTATGGAGCATTGGTATGGTTTGCCTGAGGCATTGTTTACCAATAAAACCGTACAGGATTTTCCACTCAACTATAATTACAGTAATGAGCAGGATCGATTTGCAGAAGCTGGCAGGTTGTGGAAACAGGCAGCATCTCCTTACAGTGAACATTGGAATAATGTGATGAATGAATTGCTGGATCTTGATTTTACATTAGATCCCACTTTTAATATTTATGATGCCAACCGTGATCTGATGCGTGCAAGAAGGGCTGAGTGGCATGAAACCTATACATTGCCATCGCTCTGGAAATTTTATGAGCCCAGCAAAATTTCACACGGAAGTTACTGGCATAGCTGGGGCACGGAACAGGAAGTAAACTGGAAAGAAAATTATCGTTTGTGGATGACTTTTGTAAATGAATACAAGAATCGTGGCGGCAGGGTAACAACGGGAAGTGATAACGGGTTCATTTATCAAACCTATGGCTTTGGATATATCCGTGAACTGGAGTTGATGCGTGAAGCAGGTTTTCATCCTTTGGAAGTAATCCGCTCTGCAACCTTATATGGGGCACAGGCATTAGGTATGGAAAAAGATCTGGGAAGTATTGAAGTAGGAAAACTGGCTGATTTGGTGGTGATAGATGTAAACCCTCTTGAAAATCTGCAACTACTATATGGAACAGGTGCCATTCGTTTAACAGCCGAAAATAAAGTGATTCGTGCAGGCGGAGTAAAGTACACCATCAAAGACGGCATCGTGTACGATTCAAAAAAATTATTGAACGATGTAAAGATGATGGTTGATGAAGAAAAAAAGAAAACCGGCTGGCAATTAAGACAGCCGGGTGTAGAATAAGATATCTGAAAGGAAGATTATTCGATATGATAATCTTTCTTGAATGATTCGAGAGTTTTGTTATAGAGCTCTGTATCAGGGCTCAGTTGTGCAGCATTTTTGTAATACTGGTATGCTTCCGAGTAGAACCGTGCAGACTCTAATAAGAAACCAAGCCTGAAACTTTGTTCTGCTTCAGTTTCAAATCGAGCATTTGCAGCACGAAACTTAGTAACTAATTTTTCATAGGATGCTTTATCCCATTTAATCAATACCTTTTTTTCTGTATTCTCTTCATCTTTTGCTTTCAGAGTCCAGTTATAAGCTGTGTTGTTTTTTAACTTTCCTGCAAAATCCGAAATGTCAATGGTTGTACCCGAAGTAATAGTTTTTTGAACAATAGCTTTTGAACCAGGTTCAAAAAGCTGAAAATCAAATTCAGTTACATCACTATAACATTTCCATGAAATAGGGAAGGAGCCCTTGTAATAATTAATGGTATCAAGTCTTGAATCAATCCAAATGCTGATGTTGGAACGGCTTACAGCACCGAGGTTATTCATATAGGATTTCCTGTTCTTTTCAGGATTGCCTTTAGTTGTAGTTAACTGGTTCCAGATAAACTTGAGGTAATTAGTGGTAATGGAACTTTTATTGACCAGGCAGGAGTCTTTAAACTGTACCATATTATAAGCACCTGGCTTTACCAGTGAAAACAAACTGTTTTCATTACAAATAATACTTACTAATGAATTTGGCCCAATGGTGATCTTTGATTTATCAGTCAATAATTTTCCGATCTGTGCTTTGGAACTTTGGTTGTTCTCCGATACAGTTACCGATCCCTTCACTGAATAAATTAAAAACGAATTGGGCTTTTGAGCAATAAGGCTGGCGCTAATGAAAACGAAAAAAAGAAGCGTTTGAAAAAATTTCATAACTAATGTGATTTTGAATGAAAATTGGTATGGAAACCAAATTTTGTGTGTAACCAAACAGCAAGCGCCTCGTAAAAATAAATAATATCGATCGCCAAGATAATAACTATAAGTGAAATTTTTGTATCAATTTTTAAATTATACGTATTAAAAAGCTGGATGCCGATATAAACAGAAAGGATGGCAAAAAAAATCTGTGCGAGTTTGGCCACCAGGTGAAACCAGATATGCTCTTCAATATAATAACGCATAAAAAGGGCCACGTGCAGCCATGCAACAAGAATGGTGATGATCCAGAAGAGCCATTTCGGTATATCCTTGATATAGTTCCCATCAAGCACCATCGAAAGGATGTTGGCATGAATCACAATCCCGTACATATCAGGAATAGATTTGCCTGCGAAGTTTTTGTTCATTGGAGTAAAGTGCTTATCCTCTACATTGAACGGGTCCAGGTTAAGGTAACCCATCAACACAATTTTATCCTTAAACAGTTCAGGAGCAATATTATCTTCCAGTAAGTCCATCCCATCAAGAATCATGTATTTTTCTTCTTTCCGGGCATAGTTAATTACTTCGTATTCCCTTTTTCGAAGAATTAATTGTTGAAATAATTTATTGTTTGCGGTGGCAAGAATGGCGGCAGGGAAACTCAGGTATTGTTTTCCATTAATACTTTCAAAGGGTGAAAAATTTCGGATTGTGCCACCATATTCACCAATGAGATTTACGTAACCCCTGTTTGCAGTATTGTTGCCGAAATAACCAATCTGTTCAACATTGACCTTCTCTTGCCAATCAATCCGGGAAGCAATTACAAGGTTAGGAGTAGTCTTAATAATTTCCGCCAACAAAGAATCATTATGTGGGTCTTTCGGGCCATCAAACACCACATCTAATCCCATTGCTTTAGGTTTGGCAACCCTTATTTTTTCAATCATGGTCGCAAGTCCAAGCCGGTCTGCATTTCCAATATTTACAATAATGATCCTGTTATCAAAAGGCGTACTTGCATTTTTGTTCAGGGTTGAATAGGAGATGTCGTTAAAATCAAGGTCATTTAAAGCTGTTTTGAATGGATTGAGAATACTGGTGTTCAGCGGGAGCAATCCAAATAAAGCAATCACAAAAAACACAGATAAAGTTGCCAGGATGGTATCTCGTTTAAAAAGATACCTGAAATAGAAACGATGTGACCAACCGTAAGCTTTTTCTATGAATTGAAACCTGTTCTTCCTTTTTGGTTTTATTTTGTGTGGTTGCATTAATTGAGTCTTGGCTTATTAAAACTGAAACACTACTTTAGCCTTCTAATATATGAGAAATTGTTTTGCTTTTGTGTTTCTGCTAACAGCATTTTTTCTACATACACCGGAAATGTTGCTGTCGCAGCAACAGGGTTCACTCCCAAAAACTGACACATCAAAAATTGTGAAGGGTAGCCAGAGCTATGCCATGATCGTTGGCATTTCAAATTATAAGCATATCCGGCCCTTATCTTATGCAGACAGCGATGCAGGATTATTTAAAGATTTTCTAAAATCAGCGGGCGCAGGAAGCCTGGCCGACGATCATATTCTGTACCTCGTTAATGAAGATGCTACGGCTGCCAATTTCTGGGTAAAAGGCATGGCGTGGATGCGTCAAAAAAACATGCAACCCGGTGATCGGCTGTACATCTATCTTGCCGGGCATGGCGATGCTATCAACCAGGATGAATATTTTTTTCTTACCTACGATTGTAACCCTGCAGGCGATAAAAATAATTATATCGTAACAGGCAGTATTCAATTATATAATCTGAAGAGCCGAATTGCTGAATTAAGCAGGAAGCAGGTAGAAGTATTTCTCATCATGGATGCCTGTCGAACTAATGAATTGCCAGGTGGTGAAGGGGGACAGCAGATTCTGAACTCTGCTATCTCAGAAAGAAAAGCCGGTGAAATTATTATGCTGGCCACGGGTGCCGGACAGGAATCAATGGAAGATGCCACTATTGGAAGTGGGCACGGATTGTTTACTTATTATCTTGTTGATGGTTTAACCGGGTGGGCCGATGGCTATGAAGGAAAAGATGGTGTTATTACTTTGGTTGAATTGAGATCTTATGTATTGGCAAAAGTTCCCACATTAGCTATACAGAAGTATAAAAGAAAACAGGAACCATTTATTTGTTGTGATGAAGTTGGCCAGCGCCCTTTAGCAATTGTTGATAGTGCTTATTTCAAACAATGGGAAATGGGTAAGAACCTGTCGGCCGATAATGGAGATGGGGGAGTGAATCAAATGGTTAACAATGTTCGTGGCCGTGGCCCTTTAAAAGTTGATAGTAATGTGGCAGTGATCTACAATCAGTTCAATCAATCCATCAAAAAACTAAAACTTACCGGCGACAGCTCAGCTGATTACTATTACAATCAACTTAATAAATTGTATCCTGATAATGTACTCACCATTGATGCAAGACAAACATTGGCTGCAGAGTTTATCAATTTTGCACAACGGAAAATTAATTTATACCTCAGTGGAAAAGATGCATTAGGTATTCAGCAGATCAGAACGCAATTAGATGAATCGCAACGGAGCGAAGAAATTCAATCCGGCATTGAACGGCTTGAATATATTGCCGGTCTTGATTTTGGAAAGGTAGCAACCATGCTCAGCAAAGCAATTGACCTGGTTGATCCTGCAGATACAGAACTCATCAAAGGATTATTGGGCAAATTATATTTCTTTAAGGCAAGAAGTTATTTTGATGCAAAGAACAGGGTTACTAATATGTATGAGGCAAGAACACTCATTTACCAGGCCTATTCCATTGATAGTAATGCTGCGTATATTTTACACACCATTGCATCATTGCAAATGCAATTGCGAAAATCTGATAGTGCGATCTTTTTCGGATTAAGGGCTATTAAGAAAGCACCCAAATGGCGTTATCCGTATACGACCGTTGCATTTGCCTATGCACAAATGAAACGTTTTGATCTTGCCCGTATCTATTACCAAAAGGCTATTGAAATTGATCCTAAAAGCGCTGATCCATATATTGATTTTGGTTATTTTGAATTCCAGCAAAGAAGAACAGAAAAAGCACAAGGTTTATATCTCAAAGCTTTGCAGCTTGATCCTAAAAATGTTTCTGCTTTAAATAATATGGGTTGGCTGATGAAAGAAAAAGGAAATTACAATGAAGCTGCACAATATTTTAATTCCTGCTTGCAGTATGATTCTTCTTTTGTGTATGCATACAATGGATTGGCAAGGGTCTATGGAGCGTTAAAAAAATACGATTCAGCCCGTGCATTCTATCTCAGAAGTATGAACTATTATCCTGACCAGGCATATGTATATGTTCTGCTGGGGAATTTTTATAAGGAAATCAATGTGGGCGATTCTGCATTACATTATTACCATCTCTCTATCAGGTTGGATTCATCTTATACACAGCCTTATATTGACCTGGCAAAATTATTTGAACAGGGTAAACGTATGGACTCTGCCGCCTATTATTACAAGAAGGTGATCAATCTCAACCCGGCTTCAAAAAATTCTTATCTCAGCCTGGCTACATTCTACCAAAATTCAAAACTTACTGATTCAGCCAATGTATATTTCAATAAAGCCATTGCTGTTGATCCTGGCGATGCTGGAACATATAATTCCATTGCCGTTTATTATTACAGGCGCAACCAAACCGATTCTGCAAAAAAATATTTTCTTACCGCAGTTAATATTGATTCACTCAATTCAACTTATATAACAAACCTGGCAGCGGTTTATGAACGCACCCGGAAATATGATTCTACTCTTTATTATCTGAAAAAAGGATTAACTCTCAGTCCGGGTAATGCGCAGATTTATAACAGCATTGCATTACTCTATAAAAAGCAAGACAATTTTGATACAGCGTTGATCTATTATAAAGAAGCCTACAAGTTTAATAATGAAAACATTGCTGTACTGAATGATCTTGCTGATCTGTACAGGGATATCAATGAACTTGATTCTGCTGTAAAATATTTGCGTGAAGCCATTTATCTTAAACCCGAAGTAGCTGATTTGCATAATAGCCTGGGCATTATATTTATTAAATCAGGAGCTTATGATTCAGCCCGTGTATATCTCTTACGTGCAATTGAATTGGATAAATCATTGATACGTCCTTTCAACAACCTGGGTAATATGTATTTCATGCAGAAGAAATTCAGTGAAGCATTACCTTATTATTTGAAAGCTTTGGAAATTGATTCAACCTATGAGAATCCTCTTCTTTTTGTTGGAATTATTTATACAGAGATGGGGAATTATCAAAAAGGAATTGAATATCTTGAACGATTGATTAAAGAAGATAATAAAAATGGGTCTGCATATTATTATCTCGCTATCTGTTATGCATCCTTAAAGAATGATGCCAAAGCCATCAGCAATCTTGAAAATGCATTGAAGCAGCAATATGGCGATGCCGATTCAATCCTTACACAAAAAGAATTTCAATCAATAAAAAGCACCTCAGCTTTCAAAGCAATGTTGCAAAAATATTTTCCCGGAAGAAAATTTTAAGTCAAAACCTGCCAATTTTTCATTCATTCTGCCGCTGAATAAATAATATGGAAGAATTTCTTTTGTTCCTTATATATTCTTTTTTATCTATTGTATAATACTCATATTTCATAGTACTGGCACAATCTTTGGCAATGCAGCTATAATTAAACTATTTTTTATGAGACAGAGCAAACAAGTGCTTTATTTTTTAGTTGCTGTAAGTATGCTACTCGCAGCATGTAAAGGGATGACCAAAACACAAAAAGGTGCAATCATTGGAACAACCGGCGGAGCTGCTATCGGCGGCGTTATTGGCAGAGCTGCCGGTAATACTGCATTAGGAGCCATTATCGGGGCTGCCGTTGGTGGTACTGCAGGTGTATTGATTGGTAAAAAGATGGATAAGCAGGCAGAAGAAATTAAAAAGCAGATACCCAATGCAACCGTTGAACGTATTGGAGAAGGAATTGAAGTTGAATTTGAAAGTAAGATCCTGTTTGATTATGATCAATCGTTATTGAAATCAGAAGTAAAAGGAAGTTTGAATGATCTGGTGGTCATTCTTAAAAAGTATCCTGATACGGATATCGAAATTCAGGGGCATACAGATAATAAAGGAACAGATGCGTACAATGATGCTTTGTCACAACGTCGTGCAAATGCTGTAATGATGTATCTGATCGACAGAGGAATTCCCAATTCAAGAATGAATCCAAAAGCATATGGTGAAGATCATCCCAAGTATTCAAATAATACAGAAGATGGAAGATCAAAAAACAGGCGTGTTGAGTTTTTGATTACAGCAAATGAAAAAATGAAATCTGATGCTAAGAAAGAAGCAGGGAATTCAGGTAACTAATAATGTATAGTACTTATTTAAACAAAACATGAACAATATGAAATGGACTTATTTTTTAACAGCAGGTTTGTTAACTGTTGCTGCAATAACAACACAGGCACAAGATAAAAAAGCATCAGCTTCGGGCATTAGTTTTGGTGTAAGAGCGGGGGTGAGTTTACAGAACATCAATGGAAGAGATGCGAATGATAATAAACTCCAAAATAAATTAGTTCCCCGTTTCCAGGGAGGAGTAAACATAGAGCTGCCACTTGCAGATGAATTTTTTATTCAACCAGGAATTATGTTTGCAGCAAAGGGTACAGAATTTAAAGGCTCCAATACCAACCTGAGTTTATCCTATATTGAAGTACCGGTGAATTTTTTATTTAAACCCGTTGTTGGTACAGGTAAATTGTTACTTGGTGCCGGTCCCTATATTGGATTTGGCATTGCAGGTAAATCAGAACCGGAAAATAGCAGCAGTTCTTCCGTAACTTTTAAAAACAGCATTACTGTTGCTGAAGCAATTAGTGGAGCCCCTTATTATAGGAAAATAGATGCAGGAACCAATTTGTTATTTGGATATGAAATGATCAATAACCTGAGTGTGCAATTAAATGCACAATTAGGTCTTGCTAAAATCAATCCAGATATTGAAGGCTTGAATAATAATAAAACGATGTACAGGAATACAGGCTTTGGACTTTCTATAGGATATCGTTTCTGATAGTAAGCCCAAAAAATATAAAATCCCCGCTCAGGCGGGTATTTTTTTGCAGTTTTCTTTTTATGATCATAGAATTGGCACAAAGATTTCAGAAATCAGCCCAACCGCCTTATATTTGCAGCCCATTAATTTGGTATGGCTTACTAGCTGAACTAAATAGAGCATCCCGACTCAAGAGTCGGGAAGGTTTTAGGAGTGAATTACAAAGTAAAAAAATAATGGCTGCGTAGCTCAACTGAATAGAGCATCTGACTACGGATCAGAAGGTTTTAGGTTTGAATCCTAACGCGGTCACCACACAGGACTGAGCAGCATTACCGCTGCTCTTTTCTTTTTTACTATCGCTGAAACCATTGCCACTATTGCAAAGCAGGTCGAGTACCTCACTTGGTTTCATGGTTTGAAAAGTATCGTTGTTATAAACCAGTTTTTCAGGGAATATCAAACCAAGCATTTTCTGCCTGTTGTCTATGTCAGCAGCACTGTAATAGCTGCCCATATTACTAAGCAGAGATAGACCATACCGATAGTATTCCTGAAATCCGCTTTCAGCAGATTTCAATTCAGCAATACGGCTTCTTAATTCTGAACACTCTTTTGACAGAGGCTCTCTTTTATTCTTTTGTAATCATGCTTATCCAAATCATCATTGATGAATTTCTTAGCAGACTTATCCATCATTTCTACATTTTCAGCAATCAGTTTATTAAGTTTTCTTATTTCCAACTCCCTGTCGCCTTCATTTGTTTTAAAAACATCTTCCATGATGGCCAGATACAAGGAGGCAATTTCAGGTTTAATAGAAATATCATTCAGCCATATTTCAAAAGCATGATGAACACCATCGCTTTTATGCCGTTCCTTGCAACCCTTTGTACAGTGATAGTAAAAATATTTACCACCATTACCCAAGGCGGAACTTCCTGTTAGGGTCTTGCCGCATCTTGGACAAACCAGATGCCCACGCATCGGGTATTCATCATTCACCAGCGAATATTTTGTTTTGGCTTTCTTTTTTCCATCCAAAACATTCTGCACATCATAAAATAATTCTTGACTCACTATCGGTTCGTGAATGCCTGGCACTATTTCTTCCGGTTCATTTCTAAAAGCCTTAATCCTTATTTTGCCGCAATAGATTGGGTTGCGAAGCACTGTATAAAAATTACTCCTGCTAATCTTTAATCCTTCCTTAAATAATTTTTTACGGAGTATCTCTATTGGAAAATTGCCGGTGGCAATTTGCTCAAATGCTTTTTTGATAACCGGGGCCATATCGGAATGCGTTAATATAGCCCTGTTGTGTTCATCCCTTGAATTTTTAAATCCATAAGGTGCGGTGCTCACATAGCGGCCTTCTTTCATTGCCCTTCTCATTCCGTTTGTAGTATTTAATGAACGTCTTGCATTCTCTACCTGCGGGGCAGCCAGATAAATAGCTTCCATGATAAGATTTTCAGGAATATCATCATCTAAAGGTTGCTCAATTGCTTCAACGCTTACACCAAGCTTTTTTAAAGTTTGTTTCATAAGCATTGCCGCCAGCATATTACGTGAAAACCTATCCCACTTTACAACTATCAATTTTTTAACAACTCCCTTGTTTTTCTTGATGAACTCAAGCAGGTGGTTAAACTGCGGCCGGTCAAAAGTCTTAGCAGAATACCCATCATCTTCAAAATGCTTTATTATTTCTAACCCTTCCCAATTGACAGGGTAAAAATAATGGCAAAAATTAATGTTGCCTTAGATGTTACAGAGGAAGGATTAGACTCACTGATTTCAGATATAAGTAGATATTCAAATTCTCAAACCAAAGTTTCTAATGTTGATTTAAGTTCGAGAAGCCCTCAGCTAAATAAACTTAAAGCTCTTTCCGACAGCGTTGTTACACCTTCCGGCAGGAAATGGTTCTTTGAAAAATCAAGAGGAGAATTTAATACCAAGTTAAGAATTGCTGGCTCAAATAAAGCCAGGATTGAAAAGGAGTATCCAAAGAATTACCGTTTTACAAAGGAGCAGTTAGGTAAATATTTTACTGCATGGGGAGAACAGCCATTCATCGTGAAAAAAGGCGGTGAAAAAGTTTTTAGATACTTTTTAGAAGAAATCACAGGCGAGACGAGGGGAAAGAAAGCAGTTAATGTAAATAGAGGCTTTTACGAAGAGTTAATTTCCAAAATCATATTGTTTGTTGAATTGGAAAAAATTTATGGACAGGGGAAACATGCAATGGGGCAAATAAGGTCGGCAGTAATCCCATATTCTATTTCCATAATCTACATTTATACAGATGGTGCTAAAGAAGGAAAGCAATTTGACCTTTTAAAAATCTGGAAAAAAGAAAAGCTTGAGGATGATTTGGTATCCTTCTTTACTAAATTGATGGAGTTGATGAATGAATTAATTAAGGAGTATTCTGAGAGTGAAGACTATGGCGAATATGCAAAGAATAAAAAATTGTGGGAAGACATTTCAGATTCCCCGGAGATTACAAAATTCATGACTTCTAAAATTGCACTTGAAATTTTGAAAAAGTATTCAATTCCAGTTAAAGAGAAAAAAAATGAAGAAGAAAAGGAAGTTGACTTTGAAAGAATACAGATGAATATTGAGGTGCTTTCTAAAGGAACTGAATTTTACAATGAACTAAGAAAGCAGTACAAGGGGCTTTCAAAATTCATGGAGAAAAAAATCGATAGTATTATTTCTTCAATAATTAAGGTGGAAGATTTAGGCGAAGACATTTTAAGATTTGAAAGCCATCTTATGACAGAGATTAGAAAGAACAATCCGGAAATATTTGACCAAATAAACACAACGCAGAATTTCCTTCTTGAGAGTACTTTGAAGTTTATTGTTTTAAAATACAATCAGGCACTTGAGAAGGGAATTGGTTTAGAAGACTATTTTAAAGCAATAGAAAAAAAAGCTGCTGAAGAGAAAAATAAGTACGCATCTGCATTTAATAAGATAGCACTTAATCTTAAAAAGGGAATAGCCCCTTCGGTTAAAGAGGTTCAATTAGCATCTAACTATTTTAAGCAGGAAGCATCTGAAAAAACCAGTAGTGAAAAGACAAACCTTTCAGTTCCCGCAATTAATCTTAATGTTCTAAAACAAATGGTTGAATGGGATTCCCGGATGAAAATTTTGACACAGGGTCAAAGAACTTATTTAGCTGATTTCGCTTATGAACTCAAAACATTAAATTCATTTCATAAATCGAATGCTGAAGGATATTTAAAGACCTTAATGAAAGCTGGATTTAAGTGTCAAAAATGATGAAAAGTATGGCCTGATGAATTTTCATTTTATTTCAAAGCACTGCTTTAAAATTTAGTACCATCGCTTAACGCTTTGAATATCAATCAGTACATTTTATTTGCAAATAAATGTCGGAAATTTCCACCATTAAAGTTAATTTAGTATATTTGTGATGGAATTTGCCAACAAAACAGACTAATTAAATTGTTGGCATTTACCAACATTATTCACGAATAATACATTTAACGATGGAAAAAGCCGTCAAATACTGGTACGCAATGAGTGACCCTGCAATTTTGGAGGTATTAGGAAACTTTATTCAACAAACCCGGCTACAACAAAACAAAACGCAGCAGCAGGTGGCGGCGGCGGCAGGCATTAACCGTTCTACAATGGTGCAGGTTGAAAATGGCGGCGGTGGTACACTACTTTCTTTTATTCAAATATTAAGGGCTTTAGAGCAGCTACAATTGTTTCAAAGTTTTGAAATAAGGCAACAACTCAGTCCGCTGCAATTGGCTAAAATTGAGCAGAAAAAGCGGCAAAGGGCAAGCAATAAAAAAGCCATCCCAATTGAAAAACCTAAAAGCGACTGGTAATGATAACAACAGCATTCATCAACATCTGGAACAAACGGGTTGGAGCCATTGCGTGGGATGTGGATACAGAGTTGGCTTCCTTTGAATTTGAATCCTCATTTCTTGCTAATAAATGGGATTTATCGCCATTGAAAATGCCGATTGCTGATGCAGCAAAACGGGTGTTTTCTTTTCCTGAATTAAGAGGCACAACTACATTTAAAGGCTTACCGGGCTTACTGGCAGATGTATTGCCGGATAAATACGGTAACAGCCTGATTAATGCCTGGCTTTCAAGAAATGGCCGTCCTACTGATAGTATGAATCCGGTAGAACTGCTTTGCTTTATCGGAAAAAGAGGTATGGGAGCATTGGAGTTTGAACCCATAGAACCTAAAGTGAAAGAGGATGCTACCATTATTGAATTAGACAGCCTGATAAATATTGCACAGGAAATACTCTCTGGAAGACAGGATTTTAATACAAATCTTTCCGGCGATGAAGCAAAAGCATTGAGTGATATTTTAAAGATTGGTTCATCTGCCGGTGGTGCAAGGGCTAAAGCAGTGATTGCATTTAATCCAGATACAAAAGAAATTCGTTCCGGTCAGGCAGATGTACCAAAAGGATTTACCCATTGGCTGCTAAAATTTGACGGCGTTACAGACCAGCAGTTGGGTACATCTTCCGGGTATGGCCGGGTTGAAATGGCTTATCACCTGATGGCAAAAGAAGCCGAAATAGAAATGACCGAATGCAGGTTACTGGAAGAAAACGGAAGGGCTCATTTTATGACCAAACGTTTCGACAGAGAACACGGCAAAGGCAAACTGCATATACAAAGTTTTTGTGCCGTTGCTCATTATGATTTTAGCGAAGTGACAGCTTTTAGCTACGAACAATTATTTGAAACCATGCGTAGCATGTTATTGCCATACACAGATGCTGAACAGCTATACCGCAGAATGGTATTTAATGTAATGGCAAGGAACTGTGATGACCACACCAAGAATTTTTCATTCAGCATGGACAAAACCGGCAAATGGAAACTGGCTCCGGCTTTTGATGTTTGTCATTCTTACCGGCCGGGCAGTACATGGGTGAGCCAGCATTCTTTAAGTATAAATGGCAAGCGGCAAAATATTACCCGTGATGATTTGCTGGAAGTTGCCAGAAATATGAACATTAAAAAAGCAGATGCCATCATTAGCCAGGTTAATGCTGTTATAAGCAAATGGAATGATTTTGCAGCACAAACAAATGTAAAAGTTGATTTGAAGGATTCTATTACTAAAACATTACTGCTTTTATAATTAAAATTTAAATCTCCCTTTTCGCCTGATATATTCATCAGCCTGTTTTTCAATTTCGGCATTGGTACTGATTTTTAAAGTGGTTAGCCAATCATCTAATTCACTACGTTTAAAATACAGCTTCTTACCCTGTTTAAAGTGTGGGATATTTCTTTCAGAAGTCTTTTTGTAAATAGCCGATTTGGAAAGACTGACATATTCAGCAGCCTGATTAAGATTTAATACTTCAGTGATTGTAACTGTACCGTTATCATTTTTCATTACGGTTTTTAGCAGGTTCTCAATTGTGTTGAGTTTATCCAGAATTAATTCAAATGGATTTTCCATAACTGAAATTTAAGTGTGAAATAATAAACAATTCCATCCCTCAGACCCACCCTGCAAGGTAATAAGGTGTTCGTCATTCGTCGTCAGCAAGCAGATATGCCAAACCATTGCAGCAGCAGCAATAAAAACTGTTTATTACACTTTTAAGGTATTGCTGCACCTGCAATGCCCTTCGGGTGCTCCGCTTCGCTACGCAGTTTGTCATGCTGCTTGCAGTTCCTCCTCATTCCTCACGGCAGCTACTGTGTCCTTCACGCCACTTCGTTCATTACTTCCTACGTTACGCTTCATTACACCTCGTTCGCAGCTAAAACATTTGCTTCAAGGCTGGGCATCCCTTGCCTAATCACATAAGCCAGACACACCAGGAATGCACCAGCCTTTCACAAGCCAGCCCTACAATACTCACTGGGTTCCATTACGCTTCACTTCGTCATTCATTCACTTCAGTAGCGTTCAGTCCACCCGCTGCCCATTATTTGGCTCGCCTTGCGTACCCATTTCGGCTGCGTTCACCTTGCGACTGCTAATTGCTCATGTCGTACCTCCATTTCGCAAAGCATCGCTAAGGTTTACTTGCATAGTTCAGCCGCCTTCGTACCCTGACGGGAAATTTACTCCGGCGGCTTCCTATGGAGGCAGCATCGTTGTCAGCCCCTTGGCTCGGCTTCTTTTACATTGGCCTGAAAAGGGGCTGCCACTTTACTGCTGCCCCCTCATGGGTGCTCGCAGGCAATTCCGTTCGTACCTCTCTCCATTGCCTTATGGCGGCTCGCCACCCACGCTACAGTGTGGACAAGTGTGCCACACGGCTATACTTCTTTTTGGCCGCAGGCGCTATTACCTTTTGCCAACACACAAGTATCTTTTCACCTTTTGTAAATACTTTTCAATTCATCATCAATTTGATACTCGGTCATGTGAAAGGAATCCATCAATCCAATTTCATTATAGAACAATGCTTTGTCGAATAAATGTTCTCTGAATTTATTAACCATTCCCCCACGTAGCCATATACATATTTCGTAACTATCATTTTCAATACTATGTTCTACACGATGTACCCAGAAATAATCTGTTCCCATCTTTGCTTTGGCAAAAT
>JBKJNM010000103.1:0-3273 GCA_046593655.1 Lacibacter sp.
AGTTGAAGTGGACAGTGCCGGTGTTGAGCATGAGTTCTGGGATTCATTAATCATTCGCCGGGGAATTTATAATATTCTCAATTTCAGAAACGGTGTTGATACGTTATTTGCACAAGGTTTTATAACAAAGGGTGAAATCAAAAAGATACGCATTACACTTGGTGCAGGAAATTCAGTAGTAGTTGACAATGTTACGTATCCCCTTACTTTAAAGAAGGCGCAGGTTATCATTGATGTGGATGATATTTCAGTCATCAATCCCAATGAAATTAAACTCAATCTTGATTTCGATGCCTGCGGATCAGTCATTAAAATCAGTAACAACCAGTTTGAACTGCAACCGAGGATCAGAACGTTTTCAGATGATCATGACGGGCGCATTGAAGGTGTTGTAACACCACGTGAAGCAGGAGCTATTGTTTCAGTCAGTTTTGGTAATCAAACCTTACTCGCCATCCCTGAGCATGATGGTAAATTTAAAATACGTGGAATAAAAGCAGGTACAGTTGATTTAATGATAAATGCAACGGCGAATGGCTACAGGGATACCATCATTAAAAACATTATGGTGGGCAACAGGGATGTGAAACTGGGAACAATTATACTGAGAAAATAACAACAGCTTATTTTCATTCTATGTAAAACCATACAAACGGGTTGTTGTGTTACATCACAACGGCCCGTTTTTCTTTCAGGATTTATTTATCATAGCAGCTTTGCAATTCTTCCCCTGCTCCCTGCAAGAAAAACGGCCCTTCCTTTTTTTGCTTTTCGTACAACATGAAAACCCGTTGTTGAAATATTAATCCAGTTCATGCCGCCATCTTCACTCACATCAACACCTGTTATACCACAGGTAATGAGTTTTGATTTAGACATGTATTCAACACAACTCCTGTAACCAAAAGGTGGAGTAGTAGGTGTAAGAAAAGTTTTGCCTGCATCTTTTGATAGCACACAATTTTTTTCAGTTGAATTGGCATTGCTGAAATCGCCACCAACTATGGTAAATGTTTTTTTATCCCAAACAGCAATAGAATTGGCACCTGTACTTTCTTTTCCCTGCAGAATAGGCAAATCAATTTTCTCATCACGGATAAACAATCTTGATCGTGTACCACCCGTAATAAAACAGGCTTCATCTTTTGCCAGCTTCCGCACATTGGTACCGCTGCTGGCAAACATGGCTTCACCTTTTTCTGCAGTTGGGTAATAAGCCTCAGGCAATCCACGCCAATGTTCACCAGCATCAAAGGTTCGTGCAATAAATATTTTTCCATCAATGGGGTCACCAATTACAATACCACTCATTTCATTCCAGAATTCCATAGCATCCAAAAACATACCCGGCCGTTTATCTTCATATACTTTCTTCCATGTTTTCCCGGCATCAATTGTTTTCAAAATTACAGCGGGTGTATCAATACCCATGATAATAGCTGTTGTTGAATTGAACGCTTCAATATCACGGAAGTCCGTTTTTTCGTAACTCTTTACATGCATCCATTGAAATGTTTTTCCTCCATCTAATGACAATGCAACTGTTCCATTGCTGCCACTCGCCCAAACCACATTGTCATTCACCACACTTAATCCACGAATAGAAACTGTTTTATTACTATCAAGTAGTTGAATGGATTGTGCGGATAGTTGTGCTTTAAAAACTACAAGCAATAAAAAAGAAGTGAGTAAGTATTTCATGTGTTCAAATGTAAAGTAATAACAGGGATCTTCATCAAGCCTCATCCTTCTTCTCCTTCTCCAAAAGAGAAGGAGCGGTGCTTCATTCCAATGCCAATGTTCAGAACTTACACATGGTCATTTCATCACTATTCAGCAAAAACCGAACCGTCCCATTTTATTTAGAAAGTTCAAGTAGCGAGGGCTGTGCATTGGTGGCTTCCCCTATCGGGGGAAGTCGGAAGGGGGCTTTGTTTTTTTTCCTACTTTCGCCCCGATTGATTATTGCTTTATGACAGAATACAACTATCTCCCTCTCGATCAGCAGGAACTCAGCTTTGATGAAGTGAAAAATTATTTACAGCATCAGCAGTTTGTATCCATTACATTTCGTGCACATGAAAAAATTTCCAACTGCCGTAATTATCTCGATCAGAAAATTGCAGGAACTGATACAGCTTTTTATGGCATCAATACCGGTTTCGGTTTTCTCCAGCATGTGATCATTGCAGATGATCAGCTGGAACAACTCCAGAACAATTTACTCATGAGTCATGCATGCGGAATGGGTGATGAAGTACCGCATGTCATTGTTAAGCTGATGTTGATGTTAAAGATCAAATCGTTGAGCTATGGATATAGTGCCGTGCAGGTTGATACCGTGAAACGATTAATGGACATGCACAACAATAATATACTTCCTGTCATCTATCAACAGGGATCATTGGGTGCAAGTGGCGATCTTGCTCCGTTAAGTCATTTAAGCTTGCCATTAATTGGTATGGGTGAAGTTGATCATGATGGGGCAAGACACAAATCGCAGGATGTATTATCGAAATTAGGATGGGAACCTATTCATTTAAAGAGCAAAGAAGGATTAGCGCTCATCAACGGAACACAATTCATGAGTGCCTATGGCATGTATTGTTTGGTACAGGCCGAACGGTTGATGCAATGGGCCGATTTGATCTCTGCCATTTCGTTTGATGCATTTGATTGTATTGATGAACCATTGCATGAAAAGATCCATGCCATTCGTCCGCACAGCGGACAAATACAAACCGCTCAGCAATTAAGAAATATTTTAAGCGGAAGTGAAATTGGTCAGCAAAAAAAACAACAGGTACAGGATCCGTATAGTTTCAGATGTATTCCTCAGGTACACGGTGCCACCAAAGATGCATTGGCACATGTAAAGAATGTATTCTTAACCGAAATTAATTCAGTAACAGATAATCCCAATGTATTTCCGGATGAGGACTTGATTGTAAGCGGTGGAAATTTTCACGGTCAGCCGTTGGCGTTAGCATTGGATTATTTTGCCATCGCTCTAAGCGAACTTGCTAACATCAGCGAAAGAAGAACCTATCAGCTCATCAGCGGACAACGAAACCTGCCGATGTTCCTCGTAAAAGAAGCCGGACTCAACAGCGGTTTCATGATTCCCCAATACACAGCAGCCGGCATTGTAAGTGAAAACAAACAACTCTGCACACCGGCAAGTGTTGATAGTATTTCATCCAGCAACAACCAGGAAGATCATGTAAGCATGGGTGCCAATGCAGCCACCAAAGCTTACCGGGTGATGCAGAA
>JBKJNM010000123.1:0-5287 GCA_046593655.1 Lacibacter sp.
GCTTCAAAATAATTTCCCTGTGCCCGTTGCCATTCTGTATCGGACTGTAACACTTCAAACGTACTGCCGAGACCCTGCTCATATTTTTTCTTGGTTGTATTGTAAACTCTTTCAGCCAGCTGCAGGTTTTTCTTTTGAATATCCATGTTAAGGATGGCATTTCGGAGATTGATCTTTGAAACAGTATGTTCAAGATCAACGGCCTGTTTAAATTGTTCAATAGTGTTATTGGTTTTCTCCAGGCTGTATTGCGTTTGTTTAATTTTGTACTTGCGTTGAAAGCCATCAAAAATGGGCACGCTTAAGTTCAGGCCAATGAGGTTGGAGTTGAACCAGAACCAGTTGCTGCCTGTAAATGCAGAAAATCTTTTATTCATTTGTCCCTGTTGCTGAAACTGGTAAAAGAAAGCCAGCGTAGGTACATAACCAAGCTTATATCTTCTTACATCAATGTGCCCCAGTTTTTGTGCAGTATTGAGCAAACGCATTTCACTGCGGTTGTTATAATCAATCACACCATCGTCCAGAATATTTTCTTTAATGATAGATTCATTTAAAGGATCCGTTAATACCAGTACATCTTTCTGATTTAAACCCATTGAGAATTTCAAAGCAGCATAACCCAGCTCAATGATATTTTTCAGTTGTGTTTCGGTGGTTTTAATATTGTTAAGCGATACAGTAGTTTTGTCAATGTCTAAGCGTTCAATAAAACCATTTTTGTAAAGCTGCCCCTGGTCGCTCAGTAATTTTTCCAAACGCTGAATGGTTTTTTGTAACACATCCAATTGTTGCTGTGCAATCAATACCTGGTAATACGCTTTTTGTACCTGTTCTCTTGTTTTATCTTCAGCAACCCGGATATTATTTCCTGCAAATTCAACCAGTGTATTGCGTGCTATCAGTCCTACAAACACTTCGGGTTGAAACAATAACTGGTTCAGGCTTACGCCTGCACTTACATTCCATGGCTGCACAAATGAAAATTCCTGAACAGTAAAACTTTGCTTTTGCGGTATGGCGTTGCCACTTCCATCTTTTACACCTTCCCTGTTTAATACATCATAAATACTTGTTTCTCCATTGCTGGGAAACAATACTTTGGGAAGTGTAAGGTAATGTGTAATACCTGCAGAGCCTGTTACCTGTGGTAATGCTAACCCGGTGATTTCCTGGTTTTGTGCCCGTTGTTTGAGCGAATCCACCCGGAGATTTTTTATTTCAACTGTGTTTTTTAATGATAAGGAAACTGCATCATTCACTGTCAGTCTGTGTTCCTGCTGTGCCTGTACATTTGTAAGACATGCAGCCAGCGCAACAATGAGCAGCCCTTTATTTTTTACTTTTAATTTCATGCATCTTCTTTTTTAATTGTTCTTCCTTGTATTTGATGATTAGTTTATACCCCTTTAAAGTGGAAAGACCAAAGAGAAAATGTAACATGGTTTCTCTTGTTACATCGGCCAGGTTGTATTTGCCGGGAGCGGCAGCAGCCATGGCAAAAGGCACCATCATGGTTTCAACCCTGTAACGGCTCATGGTTTCTACATTAATATCATTCCTGTAGAGTTCTTCTTTAATACCACGCCTGATATTATGTGCTACTACCTGCAACAGGAATTCTTCTTTCATTTTCCTGAATATTTCAAAAGCACGGGGGTGAAATTTTTCAGCATCGTACAACACCATCGGGTTCAGTTGCGAAAGCTGTGCGTACAATTGTTCCAGGGTTAAAAAGATCTCATCAATGGCATTGATGGCATTCTTTTTACAAAATTCACAGTCGTGCTGTGTTTGTGTAACTTCCTCATTCATCACTGCATTCACCAACTCATCTTTATCAGAAAAGAACTGGTAAATCGTTTTCTTGCTCATGCCCAGTTGTGATGCGATATCGTCCATTGATACGGAGCGGATTCCGTAACGCAAAAACATTTCATGGGCTTTTTTTTGAATTCTTTCTTTCGATTCCATAGTCACATATTCAGCGGCAAAACTATGGAAACTATTGACGTAGCCAAAGTTTCCATCATCTTTTTTTTAAATGTGTACAAAAAAATAACATGAACCGCTGCCTGTTGAATGCTGTATTTTTGAAAAGTAAACGCAATCAACATGTTTAAAACATTCAATTACAAACGATTACTCCAATACTTCTTACAAGGCTTACTAGTGTTAGCTCCCATAGTAGTAACCGGGTATGCAATTTTCTGGATTGTGACCAGTATTGATGACCTCTTGCCCATCTTTACCACTATTGATGAAGAAGGAAAAGTGAAAGTCCGCAATTTTGGGTTGGGCTTTGTCATCATCATCTTCGCTATTTGTGTGGTGGGGTATTTGAGTACTTTTTTTATTCAAAGCCGTTTATTTAATTTGTTTGATCATTGGTTGGAGAAAGCCCCGGGTATTAAATTTATTTACACAACGGTAAAAGATTTTTTTGAAGCCTTTGCAGGCGAAAAGAAAAAATTCAATAAACCTGTGTTAGCCAATGTGGATGATAATGATGTATGGCGTATTGGATTTTTAACCCGTGAGGATATGAATGATTTTGGTTTGAAAGATTATGTAGCGGTGTACCTGCCCATGAGCTATTCTATATCAGGTAATGTTTATCTCATTCCGCATAACCGCATTAAATCACTGGATGGTTATGTTACAGGATCAGAAGCCATGAAGTTTGCTATTAGTGGTGGTGTTACAAAAGTTGATGAGGCCATAGAGGAGTTGAAAGCTCAGCCTATTTGATCATTGGCATTGTGTAAGTATAAATAAAAATGAAAAAAGTCTTTGCTACATTATTATTTCTCGTTTTCTCTCAGCAATGTTTCTGCTGGGGATTTTATGGCCATCGAAAGATCAATTACCTCGCTGTGTTTTTATTGCCACCTGAAATGATGCTGTTGTATAAAACCAATATTGATTTTTTAAGTGAGCATTCTGTAGATCCTGATAAACGACGCTATGCCATTCCGGAAGAAGGCCCACGACATTATATTGATATTGATCATTATGGTTCTTATCCTTTTAAAGAACTGCCACACAATTATGATAGTGCTGTTGCAAAATTCGGCGTTGATTCCATTCAGGCGTATGGTATTGTTCCCTGGTGGGTGCAAACGATGCTAGGGCGTTTAACTGCTGCCTTCAAAGAAAAAAACCAGGCAAAGATTTTAAAACTCAGTGCAGAGATCGGTCATTATATAGCAGATGCACATGTGCCCTTGCACGCCAGTCATAATCATAACGGCCAGTTCACGAATCAACATGGCATTCATGGTTTTTGGGAAAGCCGTGTACCGGAGTTGTTAGCTGACAAAGAATTTGAATTCTGGCTGGGCAAAGCAGAGCATATAAAAAGCCCGGGCCGGTTTATTTGGGCAAGGGTATTGGAAAGTGCAGCAGCAGTTGATACCGTATTACGTTATGAAATGGAACTCACCCACACATTTCCCAGCGATCAGAAATATGCATTTGAAAACAGGAACGGTATTACTACAAGAATGTATTCTACTGCTTTTACCACTGCGTATAATACCAAACTGCTGGGCATGGTAGAACGCAGGATGCAGCAAAGCATTTATGCCGTGGCGAGTTTCTGGTACACCGCATGGATCAATGCAGGACAACCCGATTTAAAAAAACTCAGTAACAAAGAATTTACTGCCCAAGAATTAAAAGAGTTTGAAGAGTTGAACAACAGTTGGAAGAAAGGAAAGATGGTGGGCAGGGAGCATGAATAAGTTTGGTTTTTACAATTCAAATCCGCACTGTATCAAAAAAATCCGTTCATAAACATATTATCCCTCTTGTATCGCTTTACATAGGAACCGAATGTTATAAGCCGTGCCTTTATTTAGAATTAATGTTTGTTTATTCCTGGGGATTTAAGTTTGCCTGAGCTCCTTTAGCATAGGTTCCTTGCCAGCCATTAAACATCCACTTACCCTTTTCTTTTATCCATATTTCAGTATGATAGACTTCTCCAAGTACTTTATCACCCATAATATATTGTGACCGGCCATTTAGTATAGCAACATTTCCGTACAACCGAATTTTCCGGTCAAATAATTTATAGCTCATGCCTGCAAACATTTTTTTTCTGGCATAATCTGCCATGCTTTCTTCTTTTGTTTGCATAACTCCATCAGCATTGATGGTTACATAATCTTTATGAACATTGTTTTTCCAATAGCTCATATTATAACCCAAAATCGCCTTAAACATTTTGGCTTCAGCGGCTTCAAGTTCTTTTTGTATATAAAGAGGAACTTTTGCCTGACCGAATGAGATTTGCGAATTAAGAAAAGCTATTGTTAAAACAGCTAATAGTTTTAATTTTTTCATATTTGTATTTTTTGGTGTTATAAAGTGTCAAAATTTGTTTCCTTAAATAAATTATTATTTTAGAAGTTGCGGGCATGGCGTATAACGTTTTGCATTGCTGAAGGGCATGGATTCAAAGCTCGGACCAATGCTAAATTGAAAATATAAAGTACAAGTTACAACAAAAGCCAAATTGAAACTGTCCTCCCTGCACCCAATCTGATACTGAACCACAGCCGATGTTCCAGGCAATCCAGCCCCACTTGCAGCAATACTTTGTGCGTTCGTGCAACTGTTCATATTAATTTGGCTTTAATTACTTTTTCTTGCAAATAATGTATGAATCCCCGTGCTTAGGAACTTCTCTGTACTTATCAGGAGCATATCCTTCATAGTAATAAAGAATTTCAAAATCTGAAAAAGATTCACGAAGTCTGTTTTTCTCGATGAAGTATCTGATTTTACAACAGTCCTCTCTTTTTCTAAAAGTATTAGGCTCAATCATTCTTTCTGTTGAAACATAATCGGTAAATTCCGGATCAAGGTAATTACGTAATGACATAATGATAATACCTTTTGTTTTGACAGTCCGTTTAAGAACTATAAGCAACTTTTCAAAATCACTTCGTTTCATGCAGCAGCCAACAAGTAAGCAATTAATCACGTCATAAAAGCTTTGACGATAATGATAATCTATTACATCACCATACTTTATGGAAATATTTGTAAGTTCATTGTCAGTTATAAATGCACGCAAACGGCTTAAATATATTTTGTTGTTATCCATAGCTGTAACCTGAAATCCTTTCTTTGCAAAAAAGACACTATCTGCCCCCTCTCCACAACCAACATCAAGCAGGTGCTTCCCGTTTTTTAAATAACGCAATGCTTTTCCCGAAAGGGGGTCAGATTTAAAAGGATATTCAAATCCATACTTATTTCTGAGAATGGTGGCTGA
>JBKJNM010000132.1:0-24735 GCA_046593655.1 Lacibacter sp.
ATATTTTTATTATTGGCCAATGCTTTTGTTACCGCTTCACTTTCTGTAAGCACAGGTTGTGCTGCAACAGTTGAAGAGACAAGTAATAAAAGAAAACCAATGATCTTATTTCTGAACATAAAAAATGATTACTGTAAAACAAATAAATTCAGATTGCATAAGGCAATAGGAATAGCAGCAAAGCATAGAATATGCTTTACCTGTTTTACAAAAATCAAATCTGGAAACGCTGAATGGAAATAAGGATGTTCGGGGGAGGTGGAAATAAATACCTGGCAGTATATAATTGCTTTTCTGCATCCGGCACCTGGGAAATTTCAATACCTAAAAAACTGCTGATAACAGCTATCAATGCGGGTGCGTTGATGGCTGTTTTTATATTGATGTTCTTATCTAAATTTTGAAAATTCACTGCATCATCCTTGCAACAACCTTCTTTATCTTTTTGTGGTACAGTTTTTTCTTCGTTAGAATCATGCTTTACAGGTTCGTGTTGATGTTCATGTTTTTCCCCATTGGCATGTACATGAACAGTAGGCTTAACATCTGTTTTTTGATGCTCATGTTTTTTCCCATTGGCATGAATATGAACAGATGGTTTGATCACTTCTTCCTCATGATGTGTGGTATTAAATTCCATATCCAAACGTAGAGAGCAGGCAAAGCCAACAACTGTATTCAAACTGAATACAGTTAGCAGAACTGCCGCTTTTAATTGTATGGATGAATTTCTTTTCATTA
The DNA here is from genome assembly GCA_046593655.1 of Lacibacter sp. GTDB lineage: Bacteria > Bacteroidota > Bacteroidia > Chitinophagales > Chitinophagaceae > Lacibacter. The sequence continues at coordinate 742 of JBKJNM010000132.1, forward strand.
ACCGAGGTCAAAAATAATGTTTTTATTCACAAAAAGAGTCAAATTCCTGTCTTTAAAGGTAAAACCTAAGTGCATTTTTTTATTACATAATTATGGAAAGGGATTACAGAATTATTAATGGCCTTTGGGTAGCTACATTTTCATGCCCGCCATTGGGTCGGCACCTTTTTTGAAAATATATTCACTGTGTAACAAATAAGCTCCGGTAATTACTACAATATCACCAGCCTTAAGACCTGACTTTATTTCTATCCGTTCGCCAGTTTCCATACCTACCACAACCATCCTGCTTTTAAAAATATTTTTACCCGTTTGTACCCATACTGTTGCGCCCTTTCCATCCCGGATTACTGCATCAATAGGCAGTGAAAGCATATTGTGCACCCTGCTTTTTAAAAATACGTATGCTGACATTCCCGGCTTCAATTGATTACCCGGATTAGGAATGGTTACTCTTATTAAATTGATTCTTGTATCAGGGTTAATTTCAGGATTTACAAATTCAATTTTACCTTTTATACTGTTGCCGGGCATATCCGATACCTGCACTTCAGCTACTCCTTTTATATCTATCTGCGATAGTTGTGAAGAGTACACTTGTGCTTCCGCCCATAGAGTGGATAAATTGGCGAGCCGCATTATTGTACTGCCCTCCATAGTATATTCACCTTCCTTTAATTCAAGCATGGTAATATAGCCGCTTGCATAACTGTAAAAAGCTGTGGTGGGTGATGTCCTTTTTGTTTTTACAAGTTCATCTATTTGCGCTTTGCTCATACCCCATAGCAATAGTTTATATTTTGCACTTTGTATGAGCTGGTCAAAATCAATGATGGAATTATCTAGTATATTTTTTCGCTCCAATGCCAATATAAGTTCCTGCTTGGCATTATTCAGTTCTTCGCTGTATAAATCATACAGCCTGTCACCTTTATTTACATAATCGCCGGTATTTTTAAAATAAAGTTTTTCAATTCTCCCCATCACTCTTGCACTGACAGACGTGGATTTTCTTTGGTCAATATTCAAGGTGGCAGTTAATACAATTTTATCACCCAGCATGCTGCTATTGAGCGTGTCTGTTTTAATATTTCCTAATTGTACCTGTTGGTCACTTAGCTTTAATTCATCTGCATCAGGGGTATTATTCCGTTGTACTGCAATTAAGCTCATTCCGCAAATAGGACAGTTGCCAGGCTTGGGTTCCATTACCTGCGGATGCATAGAACAGGTATAGTAAACACTATCCATTCCGGGCATATCCATACCATCATGCTTGTCAGTAGTATCCCCGCCTGCGGAACGGTCAGGCACTTTCATGTCACTCATGTTCTTATCGGCAATTGGCTGTTTATTATCATTGCAGGCAAAAATTGCTACAACAACTATTATTATCCAGATTACTTTCATACTATTTTATTTAACCTTTATAAAACTTTCGCTGTCCATCAAGTACTGTGGATTTTGAGCCACACTGTCTGTTACAGACAAGCCTTTGAGTATTTGTGTTTTTCCATTATAGGTAAAGCCTGTTTGTACAATATGTGGCATAAAACCATTGGGTACTTTTACAAAAACTATCTTATCCAAACCCAACGAAACGATTGATTCTGTGGGCAACCAATCTACAGATTCCAAATCGCTGAAAATTTTTGCTCTTACTTGGCTGCCCACCGGAAGTTGCAGCCGGGAGTTATTAAAATATACTCTTACCGATAGTGTTTTATTTTCTTTTCGAAAGAGGGGCTCAATAAAATCAACCATTCCATTAAATTCTTTATCATAAGTTTCAGCTGTTAACTGAACCACATTTCCTCTTTTTACCAAACCCTGGTTATCGCCATAAATACTTAGCAATGCCCACACCCTTGATGGATTATAAACTGAAAAAATGCTTTGTCCTTTTTGTATATACATTCCTTCTTTAATGGACAACTCTTCCGTTACTATAGCAATTTCTTTCATTACACCCGATGTATTATTACTGCTATTCATAATTCCGGCACCTTCATGAATATGCCCGCTATACTTACTATACACCGAAACTGTAAAAGATGGCTTCTGTGTTTTTATAACCTGCTGCAATTGCTCACTACTCATACCCAATAACAATAATTTTTGTTTTGCACTATTAATAAAGCTGCTGTTGTCAGCATCATTCTTTATAAGGAACAACAGGTTTTGTTGTGCCGTTAATAATTCGGGACTGTAGATGTCCATAATTTTTTGCCCGGCATTTACTTTCTGGTACCGAAAAAGAACATATAGTTTTTCAATGCGCCCCGATACTCTTGCAGAGATTGTTCCCACCTGCCGGGTGTCATAAGCAACAGAACCCAGTGCATCTATCTGGATATTTTCTGTACTTCTTTCAAGTGATGTAACCGGAAGGGATGAAATAACAAAACCATCTGTAGGTTTTAATAAAGTAGTTAAATCAATACTGCCTTGTTTTTTATCAACGGCAGGTGCATCATCGGTTGGATGTTGTGAATGTGCTGCCGTATCCTGTGCTGTTGTTTGATGCTGTGAGTGCTTTGTTGTTTTTTTTTCTTTGCATGAAATAAAAGAAGCAGGAACTGCTATTGCAATGAATAGTATTACTTGAAATAAACAATGATTATATTTTTTGATTATAGACATTTACTCTTGATTAAATCTTTATTTTAATTCTAAAATTCTTTCCAGCTCCACCTGCATTTGCAATAACTGCTGCAATTGATTAATATATTCTAACTGTGTCATGTTGAGTGTTTCCCATGCATCAAAAAGCATAAATAATTCTTCGGTATTTTGCTCGTAACCCAATTGCATGCTTTGATAGTTTCTTCTTAATGCAGGTATAATATTGTCTTCATACAGTTTGATTTGTTTTTTCTTAGATGCAGTTTCATACGCCATGCGTGAAGCCATACCTGCGGCTTCATTAATAATCATTTGCCGTTGTTGACCCAAGGCTTCTGCCTTCCACTTCAGGCTTTGAATATTTGCCTTGTTCATTTTTGAACTCCACCGTGCCATTGGCAACTTCACCATACCCATTAAAGTAAATTGTGCAGGTAAGCCTCCGAACCCAAACATGTGTCCATACTGTATTCCAAACTCAGGTAACAATCTTGTTCGTTCTGTATTTTGTTTGAAGTAATTAACCTGTATATCATTGTCAATTGCTTTTATATCACTTCTTGCATTGATAAAAGTGGCAGAATCAAAAGAGATGTTGCTGAAATCTTTTATTGAATACGTTGTATCAATATCAAAAAGCATTTCTTTATCACGGAACATCAAGGTATTTAATGCAACCTGTTTCTGCTTTATTTCATTCTCCAGCATAATTTTCATATTCTGGATATTACCAACAGCCGCTTTGGCTTTATAATAGGCACTTATTTTTCCTAAGCCATTTTTATATCGTAGCTCGGCACTCTTAATCATAAAATCCACTAACCGCTCATTCTGGTCAAGGATAACTAATTTCTTCTTAATAATCATCCACTCATAATAATTTCTCTTTGCTTCTGCATACATTTCATTTAGTGCTACTTTCTTTCTTTCCTTTTCAACAGCCGACATGCTCTCCATATATTTTGCATCTGCATTTAATCGTTTTGGATTAGGAATACTTTGCTGTGCAGAAATCATATACTGCCCCATGCCTGTTGCGCCCATATCAGCTTTCTTCCAAAGTTTGGCATTGTACGGAACCATCCAAAAGCCCGATGATATTTCGGGTGCCATCCAGCTTTTGGCACCTTTTGCGGCTTCATCCATTGAACGTATGTCGGCATCATACATCTTCAATTGGGGATTTACTTGTTGAATAACATTGAGAATGCTATCCAAATTTAATTGCTGTGCCTTCATTGTTCCGGTTATGGAAATCAGCACTAACAAAACGATTGTGTGTTTATTCTTTAACATCTATCAATTCAATTTTACCTTTGCGTTTTAATTCGTTTTCTTTTACCATTGCAAACACCACCGGCGTTACAAACAATACATAAATTATTGTGGTTAAGGTTCCACCAATTAATGGAATAGTAATTGGCAGCATTACATCACTGCCTGTACCGGTTGCCCATAAAATTGGAATAAGACCAAACAGCGAAACAGACACTGTCATTACTACAGGGCGCAAACGTTTAGAAGCTCCATCAACTACATAATTTGCTATATCTCCCGGCAGTATAGTTTCTTTGGAGTTGCCTTTATCCTTCACTAGTTTTTGCATGGCTTCGTTTAAATAAATCGTTAACACCATCACCGTTTCTATCGCCATACCAAACAATGCAATGAAACCCACTGCCACTGCTACGGATAAATTCACACCATAGAAATACACCATATACACACCACCTATCAATGCAAATGGAACCGTAATCATACTCACTAAAGCTTCTTTTACAGAATGATACGTGAAATACAAAACCATAAAAATGATAACCAAAACAATAGGCATTACAATCTTCAAAGTCTTGTTTGCCCTTAGCTGATTTTCCCACTGACCACTCCAGTCAATAAAATATCCCTTCGGCATTTTTTGCACCATTGCATTTAATTTCTTTTGCGCTTCAGTAACTGTACTGCCCAAATCCCTGTCTCTCACATTGAATAAAACAGTACCTCTTAGCAAAGCATTTTCAGAATTAATCATCGGCGGACCTTCAGTAATTTTTACATCAGCAACAGCTTCTAAGGGAATAGGTCCGAAACTCATTGTCTGCACCTGCAATCGTTTCAGGGCTTGCAGGTTATTTCTAAAGTCCTGCCCAAATCTTGCATTCACCGAAAAGCGGCGGCGACCTTCAACTGTTGTTGTCAGTTTCATTCCGCCCAAAGCGCTTTCAACTACTGCATTTACATCATCCACACTTAAACCATAGCGGCTTATCTCCTCCCGCTTTATAATTATGTCAATATATTTTCCGCCCGTAATTTGCTCTACATACAAATCTTTTACACCGGGTATTCCATCCAATTCTTTTTTCAGTTTTTGTGCAAAGGCATAAATCGTATCAAGATTTTGTCCATACACTTTTAACCCCACATCGGTACGGATACCGGTAGAAAGCATATTTATACGGTTGATGATTGGTTGCGTCCATCCATTGGTTACTCCTGGTATTTGTAATTTGGAATTAAGCTCTTCTATAATGTCATTCTTTGAAAAACCATCCCGCCATTCGCTTCGTGGCCTCAGCATTATGATTGTTTCCACCATGCTTATCGGGGAGTTATCTGTTGCAGTATAAGCCCTACCTGCCTTACCCAATACGTTGTGTACTTCCGGAACGTTTTTAATTATTTTGTCCTGCACCTGCAGTAATCTTTTTACTTCGCTGTTAGAAACATCCGGTAAGGTGACAGGCATAAAAAGTACAGAGCCTTCATCCAACGGTGGCATAAATTCCGAACCAAGCTTAGTCATCATAAACACCCCAATAGCTAACGCAACTAAGTTAACAGCAATGATTGTTTTACGCCAATTCAAACAAAAATTTAATACAGGTCTGTACATTTTTTCAAGCACTCTTGTAACTGGATTTTTCGCATCGGGTCGTAACCTTCCTTTCAATATAAAAGAAATCAAAACAGGCGTTAAGGTGATGGCTAAAAAAGCATCTACCAATAAGATAAAAGTTTTTGTCCAGGCTAAGGGACTGAATAATTTTCCTTCCATGCCTGTCAACAAAAACACAGGTAAAAAGGAAGTAACTACAATGATGGTAGAAAAGAATACACCCGGTCCAACTTGTTTGGATGAGCGTTCAATGATAACCAATTTATCAGCAGACGTCAGCGGGTCTTTCCTACCGACGAATAGTTTTTTAAATGAAACCCATATATTTTTTTTCTTTGTCATTGTAATATTTTTTAACCCGAATTATATTTTCAACTGGTTTTGTTGCAGCGTACATCTCATTCTTCTTTCATTTATCATCTTTTACGTTTTACCTGCAGGTGGCGAAGCATCGGCCGCTTCCTGTGCATCCGAAATATGCCGGTACGAATTTTCGACCATCACAATACTGTCATCTACCACTACACTAATTGCCAATGCAATACCTGTAAGCGACATGATGTTGGAAGAAATACCAAATGCTTGTAGGAAAATAAATCCTATGGCAACAGAAATAGGTAACTGAATTAAAATGATTAATGCACTTCGCCAATGAAAAAGAAATATGATGACGACAATGGATACAGTGATTAACACTTCAATCAACGTACCTTTTATCGATTCAATTGCTTCCTGAATTAACACACTTCTGTCGTAATCAAAATGAAATGTTACTCCTTCCGGCAATCCTTTCTCCACATCTTTGATTTTTTCTTTCACAGCCTTTATTACATTATTAGCATTCTCGCCATATCGCATTACTACAATGCCGCCTACCACTTCACCTTCGCCATTCTGGTCAAAAATTCCAAGACGTAAATCGCCACCCATCTGCACACTTGCTATATCCTTTACCCTAACAGGAATGCCACTGTAATTACCCACTGCAATACTCTCCAGGTCTTCTTTACTTTTTATGTAACCCAGGCCACGAATGATGTATGCCATATCTGCCATCTCAAATTTTCTTCCGCCCACATCGTTGTTGTTGGCTTTTACCTTGTTCATTACATCCATTAGTGAAACATTGTAGTACTGAAGTTTTACAGGGTCAACTACTAACTGGTATTGTTTTTCAAATCCACCAAAACTTGCCACCTCAGCCACTCCGGGTACAGTTTGTAAAGCAAACTTTATGTACCAATCCTGCAAGGCTCTTTGCTCACCCAAATCCATATTTCTTGCTTTGAGTGTGTACCAGAAAATATGACCTACCCCTGTTCCATCGGGACCAAGTGTAGGAGTTATACCTTCAGGTAATAAACGTTGCGCATAGTTGAGCCTTTCCAATACTCTGGTTCTTGCCCAATACACATCAACATCATCTTCAAAAATTATGTACACGAAACTCATTCCGAACATAGATGTGCCACGAACGTTTTTTATTTTTGGAATACCCTGTAGATTAGACACCAGCGGATAAGTAATCTGGTCTTCTATTACCTGCGGACTGCGACCCATCCATTCGGTAAAAACAATCACCTGGTTTTCACTCAAATCAGGAATGGCATCAATAGGATTTTGTTTGATGCTGTAAATACCCCACGCAAACAAGCCTGCTGCTAACAACAATACCACAAGCCTGTTGCGAAGAGCTAAGGAAATAAGTTTTGCAACCATGGTTTATTTTTTTGGCTTTACATGAGTGCCTTCATTCATCATTTTGTGTTGGTCTGCAGTCATCTTCTGCTTAACAAGCGTCATATCACACTTAGGGCATTTTCCGGGGTGGTCGCTCATTACCTCGTTGTGCATGGTGCAGGTGTACATTTCATCTTTAGCTAGTTGTTCGGTAGTTGCTTTATTATTATTGCCAGTACATGCTATAAAAAAGAAACCAGCAGATAAAAGGATTACAACAATTAAATTGGTCTTTTTCATGATTTTATTTTTTAGAAATGATTAAATTAAAATGACAGTATTATGGATTGATCAATTGAATTTTTTTTTAGTTACTTTTTTTAAGAAGTAAAAACTAAAATAATAAATTAAAGCGGGTAATAAGAAAAATTGTAAAACAGGTGAAAGGCCTACATTAATAATAGGTAACATTGGCATGGATTCAGCATAAGCCCAATTGCCCTTTGATGTATGAGCCATCTCACCGATGATGGCACCGATAGCACCAATTATCATCAATATAAATACCTGCCAGAAACCTATATTCTGCACCCAAATTGGGTTTTTGTTTAAAAGAGCAAAACCAAGGTAAAGCAGCAACAGCATCAGCGCATCCGCTATAGAAGCTAAAGCACAAAAAGCAATGTGCTGTATATCGTAGGAAGAATCTTTGTATAATGGCAGTTGTGCAAGTTCCCAGGCAAAATTTAGCAGAAAAGACAGAAGGATAACAATAAATGTAAACCGCTTGAAAGCTAACTTACGGGGCGTTTTTTTTAACAAAGAAAAATATAATATCATCACCAGTATCAGGGCAATAACGGGCACAATAAAAATACCAGGTTCAAAATTGTTCATTTACTTAACAATTGCGGTGTATTAATTAGTGGTATGAAATTAAGCTGCTTTATCTAACTTATTTTTTTTTGCTAAATAGTCTCCGCTTATTTTTTTCTTCCGAAAAGTAAAACAAATACCATAAGGCCCATCATTATAGGCATCATAGCACATTAGATTTATACCGTTTTTTATTTCTACTGAAAACATAAGTTTACATTTTTATGCTGATTGATTACGATTTCGATAGTTTATATAATTAGAGCTTTTAGTTTGCAAAAGCTCTCATTAATTTTTAAGCAGCAATCTTTCTGCATTCCGCTTCACAATTTCTGCATTCTTCTGCGCATTTTTTGCACGTTTCATCGTCGTGCTTTTCACACTCTTCAGCACAGGCACGGCAGGCATCGGCACATTGTTGCGCTGATTGAGATTCATTACTACTCATGTTCCCGCATTCCTCTGCACATTTGCGGCAGGCATCAGCACAGGCTCTGCACAATTTTTCGCATTGTTCCATACCATGCTTTCCCTTACACTCTTCGGCGCATTTTTCACATGCTTTTGCACATGCCTCGCAGGCATCAATGCAGCTTTGCATTTGTTGATGGTCCATTATGTTATAATTTAAATATTTCTTCAGTTCCGCTGTTGCCCGGTCTTCAGTATCGCTGTTGCCCGATTTACTTTATTATTCTTTTGGCTTTACATACGTGCCTTCGTTCATCATTTTCAGTTGGTCTGCTGTCATTTTTTGTTTTACAAGGTTCATCCCGCACTTTGGACACTCACCCGTATGATCACTCATTACTTCATTGTGCATGGTGCAGGTGTACATTTCATCTTTTGCCAGTTGCCCCGCATCGGCTTTATTATTATTGCCAGTGCATGCTGTAAATAAGAAACCAGTATATAAAAAAATTGCAACAATTAAAATTGTCTTTTTCATGGTTTTTTTTTAATGATTAAAATAAAATATCAGCATTATGGGTTGATCAATTGAGTTTCTTTATTACCTGTTACTTTTTTTGCAGCTATTAATTTTATCACTTCAAATACTCCCAGATAAATAATTGCACCAGACATCACATAAACCCAATCCATCATGCTCAATGGCCCGGTATGCAGGTATTCATTTAGTATAGGGATATAGCTTATCAATAACATAAACAGGATTGATGAACCTATGCCAATGAACAACTGTTTGTTGCTGAAAAAATAATTAGTGAATATTGTTTTCGTAGTGCGGCTCGAAAAAATATTGATGAATTGGCAAACGATGATGGATGTCATGGTGACTGTTACCGCCGTCTCATGTTGAAACTGGTCGCCGGCATGATGCCAATAGGATAATAAATAAGCTGTAAATGAAATACCGCCTTTAATGATACCGGAATATAAAATGGTGATGAAGCTTTTTTTATTAAGCATTTCGCCTTGTTTACGGGGTGGCTTATTCATCAGGTCACCTTCTGCAGGATCGAAGGAAAGCATGAGTAACGGCAGCATGTTTCCAATTAAATCAATCAGCAAAATATGCACGGCATAAATAGCGATAGGCAATTGATAGAAGGCCGCTACAAAACCTAATAGTACAACTGTTAATTCGGCCAGGTTGCCAATCAGGTTGGCCAACACATTTTTTTTGAGGTTATTATAAATGGTTCTTCCTTCTTTAATGGCAACTACAATGGTTGAGAAATCATCATTGAGCAACACCATGTTGGCAGCTTCCTGTGCCACTTTGCTTCCTTTCAAACCCATTGCAATGCCAATATCAGCTTTCTTTAAACTCAGGGTGTCATTTACCCCATCGCCGGTAACTGCCACTACATCACCCCGCTCTTTAAGCAAGGATATTATTTTTAATTTTTCATCAGGTGATACCCTTGAAAATATCAATGTTCTTGCACCCAAGTGTTGCTTGATATCTTCATCACTCATGCCCTTCATATTTTGGTTGTTAATTACCTCAGGAACAGAACCATCGGCATTAGACATTCCAATAAGGCTGGCAATAGCCCTTGCTGTAATTTCGTTATCGCCGGTAATCATCATCACTCTCATACCTGCATTAAATGCGGTGGCAATAGCTTCTTTCACTTGCTCATGTGGCGGGTCAATCATGGAAACAAAACCGGCAAACACTATATTGGTCTCTGCATCATCAATTGTATATTGCTCCTGAACAGGTAAATCTTTAAATGCTATTGCGATAACTCTTTTAGCTTCCGCAGCTTGTACAGTAGCAATTTCGAGAAAATGTTTTTTTTCAACTTCCGTTAATGGTTTTACCTCGTGATTGATGATATGTGAATTGCAAACTTCCAGAACAGATTCAATAGAACCTTTTACAAAACTGATGCGTTTGCCTTTATGTTCCCTTATGATAGAAACCCTTTTTCGAACAGAATCGAAAGGGAACAATTGCAAACGTTTATAGTCTGATGCAATTGTTTCGAAATCATATCCCGCCTTGAGTATTAAAGTTGAAAAAGCACATTCGGTGGGGTCGCCAATAGGATACCAGGTTTGGTGATACTTGTCAGGCGGGTTTATTTTACCTGTTGATGAAAGATAGCCGTTCAAGAAAAATACTTTCAGATCTTCAAGATTATCTTTGTTTAAGACTTTACTATCATCATTCAAAATTTCACCATTGGGTTCATATCCTGTACCTGTAATAGTATGATTTTCGCCATTCAAATAACAGTGAATAATGGTCATTTCATTTTTGGTGATGGTGCCGGTTTTATCGGATGCAATTACAGTAGCAGCCCCCAACGCTTCTACAGAAGATAGTTTTTTTACAATCGCTTTTTTCTTTGCCAGCCTTGACACGCCTAACGCAAGCGAAACAGAGATTTGTGCCGGCAATCCTTCGGGCACCATTGCAGCCGCAACACCAATAGTAAAAACAAGCGCATCATTCAAAGCCTCACCCATCAGGAGTTTTACCGCCATCAAAACAGCAGCCAGTATTAATGTGATATATGTGATTTTTTTTGCTACGCTATTCAACTCTTTTTGCAAAGGGGTGATGCTGGCATCAATGGCTTCGGAGCTTTTGGCTATCCTGCCCAATTCAGTATTCGTGCCTGTGGCAACTACTAAACCGGTAGCTTCCCCTTTGGCAACAGTAGTACCCATGAATACACAGTTATCCTGTTCAGAAACACCCACTTTTTTTTCTATGGTAACAGCATGTGATTTTTCCCTGGGTTGCGATTCGCCGGTAAGAATAAAATCATTGGTAGAAAAGCCGGTAGATTCAATCAAACGAATGTCGGCGGGAATACCATTTCCTTCACTTAAAGAAACAATATCACCTGGCACCAATTCAACAGAAGGAACTTCTATCTTTTTGCCATTGCGAAAAACAAAACAACGTTCAATAATTAAGTCTTTAAGCGAAGCCAGAATATTTTCTGATTTCCAATCCTGGTAAAAACCCACCACTGCATTAAAGAATACCACCAGCATTAAAATGATCGCATCCCTGTTTGAATCTAAAATGAAAGAAAGTGCTGCCGCAGCAATCAACAATATCACCAGCATGTTTTTAAACTGCTCCAGGAATACCTGCAGCATATTTCTTTTATTGGTATGCCTGATACGGTTAGGGCCATATTGGTTTAACCGTGCTGCACTTTCATCATCTGACAATCCGTTTTCCGCAGATGCTTTTAATTCGGCTATGATTGTATTTACGGGTTGTTGATAAAAGTTCATGTAAATATTTTTAGAACCACAGTTACAGTGGTTTTAATTACACCTGGACATTTTTTATTTTATATCACTTTTATCGTTACTTACTCTTTCTTTGATATAGTCAAATTCATCCCGCATTTAGGGCATTTGCCTGCTTTCGAACGTGTTACATCCTTATGCATGGGGCAGGTGAAATTATTCATCACATTCACTTTCATTTTTTCTTTGGGTGAAAGATTTAAATTCATACCACACTTTGTACAGTTACCGGGTTTATCACTTATCACCTGGGTATGAACAGGGCAGGTATAATTTTTTACAACTGCATTTTTCATTTCTTCTTTCTTTGACATCTGCAACTGCATGCCGCATTGTGGACAATGACCTGCTTTTTTCATCTCTACTTCAGGATGCATCGGACATGTATATAATATGGTATTACTGGTTGTAACTTTTTTCCCGGCTTTACCCTGCGCAATGACTGAAACGTACATGATGGAGAACACTGCCATCATCACTATTTTAAAAGATTTCATTTTATTTGTTTTTAAGAATTATAAATTCTAATTGAGTACATTAGAAATGCCAATAGCCCGACAATCAGGTTGCCTGGCTCAAATAAATAAAATTAAATACGGAAAACGCAGTTACGGATATAAACAGCTACATCGCTGTTTCGTGGTGGGGCATGACTGAAAGGGTTTTCTTCTGTTACAGAAGAAAGATCATGCAGAGTTATTTCAATGATGGATGCAGGTGTTGCATAGGCAATCAATTGAAGCATTTCAATGGCCGCAGTTGATTTCTGATCTTTTTCAATCTTTATCTGCTTTTGTTCATCTTTGCAACAACTATTCGGTTTTGCATTATTTTTCTCCATTCCACATTCACCACATTTGTTTGTTTCGCTGTGCCAGAGGCCCAATTGCACCAACTCACCCATGCAATAATGAAAATGCACGGTAGCACCTGTGGTACTGCTGATGTACAAAAAGGCTAATATGGTAATGATGAACTTTTTCATCTGGAAAAACATTATAAAAGTAGTTTTTATTTCCTGAAATTTCCCTGAAATATAAAGTTAAACCTCTTAAAGCAGGAGTAACATGACCAAACTCATGATTATCATCAGTCCATCTTCAATGATGGTGACGGTGGTCATGGGTAAATTGAAAACTGAACCCAGGCAGGCACACCTGATTTTTCTTTTATTCAATACACTCTGCAGTACACCAATGATACTGACAGACATTACAAGCAATGTTACCCAATTGGTAATTATATGATCAAAATTGATGGTATAGGCAATACCCAAACCCAATTCAATAAACGCATAGATATAACCCCAGCTCCTGAAGCGTTTGGCAACTATATCGTACATAGCATAACTGTCAGCAAAACCATTCAGGTCGAGAAACTTAAAGAATGAAAAAATGAGGAAAAAACCACTCATGAAAACCCGCATGAAGGTCATCCAATTCATACTTTCACCTGTCCATGCAACGATGAAAGATAATAATGTGATGTAACCAAAAATAAGCAGGATGGGTTTGTAAGTAGCAAACCAGCTTTTTGTTTGTTCTGCTATTTCATGATGTTCAATGGCACTGAGCTGATATTTACTGCCGGCCCCGCCAAGGGCATCCTGTAATTTCAACAAACCAATATGCTTACTCATACTGAGGGTTGCAGTTTTTATTTCTTTTGAAACTTCAACATCGGTTACATCTGCAACAGATAGCAATCTGCTTTTTACGTTTGCTTCGCAATTACCGCAGGTCATACCGGTTAAATTGTATGTATGTGTCATAAAATTTATTTAACACAAAACTACAGTGGTCTTCAAAGCTGTTATTATAAAATTATGGAAATGATTTACAGAATTTTGAAAAGATGATAAAAGTATGCTGTGAATTTCTGTTTCAATAAAGCGGCCCTTGCGGTTGAATGATGGGAACGATTCACAGCACTTACACATCGTCAATATTTTTTCTTTTTTTTTCTTTCATTGATTTAAAAAAAGTAGGGGTGAGGCCAGTTTGTTTTTTGAATTGTGCAGAGAGATGTGCAACACTGCTGTAACCCAAATCAAATGCAATTTGCGAAAGCGACAACTCATCATACATCAACAGCTCCTTAACCTTTTCAATTTTTTGTGCGATATAATATTTTTCAATGGTGGTTCCTTCCACTTCTGAAAAAAGATTGCTGAGATAACTGTAATCATGATGAAGCTGTGCAGACAGATAAGAGGAAAGATTGCTGCTGAGTTCTTCCTTCTTATGATGGATCAGATCAACAATAAGTGTTTTTATTTTTTCAATGATCCTGCTTTTTTTGTCATCAATCAATTCAAAACCCTGATGTTTTAAAGCCCTGTTCAATGATTCCAGTTTGTTGGTATTTGGAATATCCTGCAGGGTTACTTCACCCAGCTCAATAGAGATTGGATGTAATCCTTCTTTTTCAAGCTCAGCTCTTACAGCCATTTTACATCGGTCGCAAACCATGTTACGTATAAATAGTTTCATTCAGCAGTTTTTATACTTCGTACTGTTGCCCTTTTTTTAAAGGATACCATTTCAAAAATGTGAGTGAACGCCAAAGCCATTCTACAGGCCCGTAATTAAAATGATTTAACCACAAACGGCACAAATAAGCCTGTACTAAAAATACCGGAATTGCAAGCAGCATATTGAACCATGGAGCTGTTTTTTCAAACAAGCCAAAACCAATATCATAAAACAGCAGGAGGCCAAAAAATGTTTGTGACAGGTAAACCGTTAGTGCCATCTTACCTACCGGAACCATTGGATAAAGAATTTTTTGCCAACGGACCCGATACATTAGCATAGTTAAACCTGCCAGGTAAAAAATGGTCATGCTGCTGCTGGCTGTATCAAACAAAAACGTAAACAGAAATTGCATCGATGGTTTTGCATCAAGTCCCAATTTAAAAATGCTGTTTACAGCAAATAAGCCAATGGTGAAGAGAATAATGCCTAGTGTTATCCATCCGCTTATTTTGCAAATGCGTTTAATGATCGGCCTGGATGTATCTGGATTTTCAAACCATTTTTTTCTTCCTGCATACATGCCAAGCATAAAGAAACCAAGTGTTATGTAAATGCGTCCGCTTTGAAACTGGAAACTGAATTTTGCGGATAAGCCATTCCAGTTGTTTTTAATGACATCGATCAATGAACCATTTTTGATGGCATTGTAATATTGCTGTGCATCATCATCAACCGGAGGAGTATTCGAAGGGCCTGGTGTTGGTTGAGCACTCAGGAAATGAACAATGTCAATGATCCTTGCAGGAATATTGATGATGAGTAATAAAGCAATGATGAATAATAAACGGTTACTGATATTGCGGAACAATAACAGTATAAAACCCAATGGTACATAAATGGATAAAATATCTCCTCTCCAGAATGCATGATGCAATAAGCCGATCGCTCCAAGAATAACCAGCCTCCAGCAATAACGTAGTACAAAATTTTCTTCCCTTTTTTGCAAACTTTGCATTTGTAAAAAGAAACTCAATCCAAACAAAAAAGAAAAAAAGGTAAAGAACTTGCCGGAAACAAATATGCCATTGAAGGCAGATGCGATGCTGGATCCCACATCGTTGAATTTTTCATATGTGCTTTGTGGTAAACCGGCTCCGCTATACCAGAAAATAAAATGAGCGAAGAGAATTCCTAAAAGAGCAAATCCTCTTAAGGCATCAACAGAAGTAATGCGTTGTGTTGATAAGGTTGGGTGCTGCATACCAGTGGTAATGGTTTAATAAAAGTGGAATGGTGGTAAAAGGTTTCAGAAAAGATAAACTGTTGATGCCAATACAAGAAAAGATAAATGTTAAAACATCTTTATCCTGTTTAAGTGGTCGTCACATTTACAGCTAATTCAGGTTTGTTCAATAAGAACTCTGTCATTTCATCATTCAGCTCAAAACCTTTCTCCACAGTGTACATACCAATCTTCCAGTTTTCTTTTGGTTCAAACAGGTTGAACTTTAAACTGCTCTTTCCGGGATTCCGTTTGATATTCTTTTCAATAAAAGTGACCATTTCTTCTGTAAGGAAACGAGGCTCTACATCAACAATTACCTGCCTCGTCATATTGCGTTTAACTGTTTCAAGTAACAGTACATTGTTGATCTTAAATTCAAATTCATCTGTTTTGTTCCAGCGGTTTTTAAAAGTGCCGGTTACATAAACAACGGAGCCCGGTGTAAAATGATCTTTGAATTTTACATAGTCTTCACCAAACAAAGCAAACTCTGTATTGCCACCATAATCTTCCATCATACAAATGCCAAACTGCTTACCGGTTTTGGTTACACGTTGATTATGTGTTGTTACCAAACCTGCTAAACGAAATTGCTGGAACGGATTTGCATGCAACAGGATTGCTTCTTTAAACTCATTGAATTCTGCAAGAGGAGTGATACGGTAATGTGTTAATTCAAATTTAAAATGATCTAACGGATGACCACTGATATAGATACCGGTGATCTCTTTTTCATGATCCAGTTTTTCAGTTAAGGTCCATTCTTCGCAGTTGGGAATTTTTGGAGTAGGAATTTCCATCATCATTGATTCACCAAAGAGGGTATTGCTGTTGCTTTGTACATTGGCCTGGAAACGGTTGCCGAAATTGATGATGCGTTCCAGTGTATTGGCTGTATCGCCGGGCATTACATGAAAATACTGTGCACGATGACAGGAGGTAAAGCAATCAAATCCACCACCATATACAAGACTTTCCAGTGATTTCTTATTAACTGTGCGTTGATTGATACGTTTGATAAAATCAAACATATCCTTATAAGCACCCTTTTTAGTTCTTTCTTCAATAATACTTTCAATGGCTGCTTCACCCACCCCTTTCAAGCCTCCTAAACCAAAACGGATTTCACCTGCTTTGTTTACTGCAAACCCATTTTGTGATTCATTAATATCCGGGCCAAGCACTTTAATGCCCATACGTTTACACTCTTCCATAAAGAAGGTGATCTTTTCAATAGCACCTGCATTATTTAATACGGCACTCATATACTCACCGGGATAATGTGCTTTTAAATAGGCTGTTTGATAGGCAACCAATGCATAACAAGTAGAGTGTGATTTGTTGAAAGCATATTGTGCAAATGATTCCCAGTCGGTCCATATCTTTTCTAATTTATCTGCAGGATGTCCTTTAGCTGTTGCTCCTTCAATAAACTGGCTTTTCTTTTTATCAAGTGTGTACCTGTCTTTTTTACCCATTGCCTTACGCAGAACATCCGCATCGCCTTTGCTGAAGCCACCAATCTTTTGTGCCAGCAACATCACCTGCTCCTGGTAAACAGTAATGCCATAAGTTTCCTGCAGGTCTTCTTCCATCTCAGGTAAATCATAGGAGATGGCTTCTTTTCCGTGCTTGCGATCAATATAGTTAGGGATATACGCAATTGGGCCGGGACGATACAATGCATTCATGGCAATCAAATCGCCAAACTGATCTGCTTTTAATTCACGCAAATATTTTTGCATACCCACACTTTCAAACTGGAAGGTTCCAATGGTTGAACCATGTTGATAGAGTTCAAATGTTTTTGTATCATCCAATGGAATATTATCAATATCAATTTCAACTCCATGATTTTGTTTGATGAGTTGTAACGCATTTTTTAAAATGCTCAATGTTTTTAAACCAAGAAAGTCCATCTTGATAACGCCTGCATCTTCAATTACACTTCCTTCAATTTGTGTTAACCAAAGTTCTGATTCTTTGGATGTGCAAACGGGAATTAATTCTGTAAGATCTCTTGGTGCTATGATAATACCAGCCGCATGAATGCCGGTGTTTCGAACGGACCCTTCCAGAATTTCAGCTTCATGTAAAATTCGTGCAGGCAAATCTTCGCCATTATAAATCTGACGGATTTTTTTTACCATTTCCATTTCATCGGGGCCAAAGCCTTCTTTTTCTGCTAAACTTTTTTCACCAGTAAAAGACGCATGCAATACACGTTTCAAAGAAACACCCGGGCGTTCCGGAACTAACTTCGACAAAGCCCTGCTTTCAGCCAATGGCAGATCCATTACACGGGCCACATCGGCAATACTTGATTTAGCAGCCATGGTGCCATACGTAATGATCTGTGCTACCTGTGCCTTGCCATATTTTTCAACTACATAATCAATTACCTTCTGCCGGCCATCATCATCAAAGTCTGTATCAATATCGGGCATTGATTTCCGATCTGGATTGAGAAAACGTTCAAACAGTAAATTATATTTAATAGGATCAATATTGGTGATGCGGATACAATACGCCACTACACTTCCTGCTGCTGAACCACGCCCCGGACCAACAAACACACCCATATCTCTTCCGGCTTTGATGAAATCGCTTACAATTAAGAAGTAACCTGCAAAGCCCATTGTTTTGATGGTGAATAATTCAAAGTCGATCCGTTCACGGATTTCTTCACCAATTTCATGATAGCGTTCTTTCGCACCGATATAAGTAAGATGTTTTAAAAACTCCCATTGATTGAGATTGGCATCAGTATGAATCTGGAATTCTTTTGGAATGGGAAAGGCAGGAAGCAGGATATCTTTTTTAAGATCCAATACATCTACCTTATCAACAATTTCATTGCTGTTATCAATAGCATCGGGGAGGTCATGAAACAACTGTTTCATTTCCCCGGTTGTTTTAAAATAAAACTGATCGTTGGGAAAAGCGAAACGTTTATTCTTTACACTGATATCATCATCCGAAAATTCACGATAGGCAGGAGTGGACTGTTTTTCACCGGTGTTGATGCAAAGTAAAATATCATGTGCATTAAAATCGGTTTGATCAACATAATGCGAATCATTGCTGGCAATTATTTTTACATTGTATTTTTTTGCAAACTTCAACAAGACCATATTCACTTTATCCTGTTCGGCTAAACCATGACGCTGAATTTCTACATAATAATCTTTCTGAAAAATATTTAACCACCATTTGAATTCGTTTTCAGCTTCTTCTTCGCCTTTGGTTAAAATCATTTGCGGAACCATGGCACCTAAACAACAGGTGGTGGCAATCAATCCTTCATGATATTTATGAATCAGTTCTTTGTCTATGCGTGGATATTTGCTGTACATCCCTTCAATAAATCCAAGCGAAGTAAGTTTTATTAAATTTTTATATCCCAGTTCATTCTTTGCCAGCAGCAACTGGTGATAACGCTGATCTTTTTGTTCTTTGCTGAAACTTTTAATATGACGATTCTCCGTTAAATAAAACTCGCAACCAACAATGGGTTTTACTTTTAATGAACCATCATCATTTTTATTTTTATAAGCTTCAGCAACAAATTGAAACGCACCAAACATATTTCCATGATCTGTAATGGCCAATGCAGGCATTTCATCTGCTATTGCTTTTTTGTATAAGGCATTAATAGATGCCGCACCATCTAGTAAAGAGAATTGGGTATGTACGTGGAGATGTGAAAATTTAGACATAGTTAAGAAGTCAAATTTCGCTTTCTATGTTTAAATCGGTCAAAGAATTAATCCACAATGAGGCTTTTTTGAATCCCGACTCCTGAAAATATGGCAGAATTTGAGCGTAAAACGATAAAAAAGCAAGCGTCAATTTTCTCAGTTCTTGCTCATTAGACATGATGGTCGTACATTTGCGGCAACCATAAACCAATCCAATGAAGAGCTTGCTCATTTATTTTTTTATTCTCCTGCTATTTGCAAGCTGCAGTACCGTTAAAAATGTATTTCATCCAAAAGGATTAACTGTATCTGCCCCATCAAAACAATCGGAATTTATTGAGCATATCGAAATAAAACCTCAATCAACAGCTGCTAATGCACGCAATACTGGTTCAGTGAAAAATCAAAAGCAGGTTTTTCAAACAAGAGATATTGTCAATAAATATTCATCACTCGAAATTTTCACTCCTTTACAATTTAAATATGCAATTAAATTGGATGTGCCCGTTGAAGCGGTACAAAATAAAAACTTATATTATATCATAGAAGAATGGTGGGGCACACCTTATCGATTGGGTGGTACTACTTTAAAAGGAATTGACTGTTCCGCATTTGTACAAACACTCATGTTAGGTGTTTTTGCATTGCAATTACCCCGTACAGCGAAAGAACAGTATGTTATATCTGAATCGTTGCCTATGAATGATTTAAAAGAAGGAGATCTTGTGTTCTTCAATACAAGAAGAGGTATTTCACATGTAGGAGTGTATTTACATAATCAGAAATTTGTGCATGCATCTACTTCAGGAGGTGTTATGATCAGTGATTTAAACGATAGCTACTGGAGCCATAAGCTGATTGGGGCAGGCAGAGTACTGCAAAATATTGTACCACGACCATAATCTTTATCTTTGTTGATATTCAGGCTTCATACATTGAAGCCTTTTTTATGTTAGGAAAACAGGTATGCCATATTTATGGCCGATTGATAAAGACTGGCGAATCGCTGTAATATGGCATACCTATAGCCTCCGATAAGTTGAACTTATGTTATGTTGACAAAACGAATCATACCTTGTTTGGACATTAAAGATGGACGCACTGTTAAGGGCACCAACTTTGTTGATCTGCGTGATGCTGGCGATCCGGTAGAACTGGGTGCTTTGTATACACAGCAGGGAGCTGATGAACTGGTGTTTCTTGATATTACGGCAACAGTTGAAAAAAGAAAGACCCTGAGTGAGTTGGTAAAACGGATTGCAAGACACGTCAATATACCTTTTACTGTTGGAGGTGGTATCAGCTCAGTTGAAGATATGAGCCTGTTGTTAAATGCAGGTGCTGATAAAGTAAGTGTAAATACAGCTGCATTTAAAAACCCGCAATTAATCCATGATATTGCACAGGCAGCAGGCAGCCAGTGTTGTGTACTGGCCATTGATACCAAAAAGGAAGAAGATGGTGAATGGTATGTGTATCTGAATGGCGGCAGAACCAAAACGGATACAAAATGTTTTGACTGGGCTAGAGAGGGAGTGGAATCGGGAGCAGGAGAGATATTACTCACCAGTATGAATAATGATGGCACCAAACAAGGCTTTGCATTGGACATTATCAAACGGCTTTCTATTGCACTATCTGTACCTGTCATTGCCAGCGGTGGGGCAGGAACCATGAAACATTTTGCGGATGTATTTGAACAGGCTTACGCCGATGCAGCATTAGCCGCCAGCATTTTTCATTTTAAAGAAATTGAAATAGCTGATTTGAAAGCTTATTTGAAGGAGAGGAATGTGGCGGTGAGGAGCCCCCTCTAACTCCCCCGAAGGGGGAGGACTTCAAAGCACAGCCCTTGCTTTACGGAATGTTGATAAAATGCAAGCAGTTTAAGTGTTGATGAACATCGAACACAAACTGATGTGGAAGAAAAAAAAGTTGAAGAAAGAGAAGCTGCACCGCTCCTTCTCTTTCGGAGAAGGAGATGGAGGATGAGGTGAAATAGAATTAATTTTGTACAAGAGTCACAGATGATAAATGTCTGGATGCCGAATGATAACTTCGGCATGCGACGCCAATGCAATTGAAGTATACATTGTTGAGCACTCAATAAAATAAAAATTGTGAAACCAGATTTTTCAAAATATCAGGATGGCTTATTACCTGCCATCATCCAGGATTATAAAACAAGCAAAGTATTGATGCTTGGTTTTATGAACGAGGAAGCATTTATTAAAACCGAAGAAACAGGAAAAGTAACCTTCTATAGCCGCAGTAAACATCGTTTATGGACAAAGGGCGAAGAAAGCGGAAATACATTAACGGTAAAGCAGGTATTGCTCGATTG
Organism: Lacibacter sp.; assembly: GCA_046593655.1. Classification (GTDB taxonomy): domain Bacteria; phylum Bacteroidota; class Bacteroidia; order Chitinophagales; family Chitinophagaceae; genus Lacibacter. The sequence goes on from JBKJNM010000132.1 coordinate 22,376, forward strand.
CGATAATGACACCCTCCTCATCAAAGCTGTGCCCGCAGGCCCCACCTGCCACACCGGTGCAGATACTTGTTGGAGTGAAAGAAATCACAGTGATGACTTTTTATCGTATTTAGAAGAGATTATTGATTTACGCAGGAAAAGCAGCGATGAAAAATCGTATGTAAAACAGCTTTTTGAAAAAGGAATCAATAAGATTGCACAAAAAGTTGGGGAAGAAGCAACAGAGGTTATTATTGAAGCGAAGGATAACAATGAAGAATTATTCCTGGGCGAATCAGCCGATCTGCTGTTTCACTTTATGGTTTTGTTAAGAGCAAAAAATGTTTCTTTGCAGGACGTTGTGTATATATTAAAACAAAGACATTCCAAATAATAATATGAAGAACCTGATTCTGTTTTTTTTCTTAAGTATTTCCCTCATTACGCTGCCGGCCCAGCAAATCTATACCATTAAGGGAACCATTAAAGCTGCTAAAGAAAATACAAAAGTAACCTTGCGTTTTGATAATCAGCAAAGTGAAACCCTGGCCGAATCAGTGATCAAAAACGGTCAATTTGAACTCAAGGGTAACTTAACTGAAATTGCCATGCACATATTGGTAGTGGAAGGAAGTGAGCTGAACCTGGGTATTTTTTTAGATGCATCCAATGTAATGGTAACCGGTCATATTGATTCATTACCAAAAGCAGTCGTGAAGGGGTCTAAATCAAATGATGAGTTTATTGCATTCCGCACAATCTTTGATCCATTTTTTTCTAAACTGGATGTGTTGGGGAAGCAACTGAGCGATCTTGCCATGCAGCCAAAACAGGATTCATTGTATATCGTTGCAAGAACCATCATCAACGATCTGAATATAAAGGCCGATGAGTTTATTGAAAAAAATAATGAATCGGCTGTCACACCATTGTTGTTATTTATTCTTTATAATTTCTTTCAGCAACCCGAAGTGCTGGACCAACGCTTTACCAAGTTAAGTGAACAATCGCAAAAAAGTTATTACGGTCGTATGGTGGGTGGTATTGTAAAAGAAAACAAGATTGGTGCAGTAGGTACAGAAGCCATTGATTTTGTACAAGCTGATACATCGGGCAAAATGGTTTCACTTCAATCGTTTCGTGGTAAGTATGTATTGGTTGATTTCTGGGCAAGCTGGTGTGGTCCATGCCGCATGGAAAATCCAAATCTTGTAGCAGCCTATCATAAATACAAGCAAAAAAACTTTACCGTACTCGGTGTTTCACTTGACCGTGATAAGAAAGCATGGCTGCAAGCCATTGCAAAAGATGGATTACAATGGACCCAGGTTAGTGATCTTAAACATTGGGGAAATGAAGCGGCACGATTGTATAAAATATCAGCCATCCCTCAAAACCTGCTCGTAGGACCCGACGGGGTCATTATTGGTAAAAACCTGCGTGGTGAAGAGCTGCAAATGAAATTGGAAGAACTTTTCAAACAATAATAGTATGCTCAGGAACCTGCTGATGGTTGTTTTAGTGCTGTGCACAGTATCTGTGTTTGCACAGGAAAAGAAATTTGTGATCAAGGGAACGCTTCCGGTGAACACCAAAAAATACAACCTCTTATTAAGTTGGAATAATGGCAATGATGGAGAAGAAGTAAAGTTGCTGAATGGAAAATTTGAAATCAAAGGAACCATCAGTGAGCCGGGAGTTGCCACACTTAACCTGCAGGAAGCTTCACCTAAAGCCGGTAAGGAATTCAGCCGGCTTGAATATGAACAAAACACACTTACTCTTTTTTTAGATAGCGGTGTCATTACTGTTTCTTCCACTTCTTTTTTATGGGATGCTGTTGTTACAGGTTCCTCCATTGTAAATGATTTTGATCGCTACCAGCAACTGATCAAACCATTGAACAGATTGGAAAGTAAACTGGGAGAAGTCTATGATGGATACAACAAAGCCAAAAATAAAAAGATGGCCGTGGAGGTATTTGAATATTATAAAGGCATCCTTCATTTGTATGACCAGGGGCAGTTACAATTTGTAAAAGAAAATCCTTCATCACCCGTTTCACTTTATTTAACACAGGAAGCTTTGGGTAATGAAATGGATGCTGCAAAAGCAGGCCCGATGTTTACCTTACTTTCTCCATCGCTTCAACAATCTGAAAAAGGAAAAGGTTTAAAAGAACAGATTGAAGTAGGTAAAAGAACAATGGTTGGAGCAAAGGCCATTGATTTTACACAACCCGATATTAACGGTAAACAAATAGCCCTTTCTTCTTTCAAAGGCAAATATGTATTGGTTGATTTTTGGGCAAGCTGGTGTGGACCTTGCCGTGCGGAGAGTCCGAACCTGGTAAAGGCCTATGCAATTTATAAGAATAAAAA
>JBKJNM010000141.1:0-48416 GCA_046593655.1 Lacibacter sp.
GCAATAACAATATTGCCTTGTGTTTCATTTTTTGTTGTAGCTGGAATAACTCTTTGCACTGCAGGTAAATTAAACCCGGTTTGAACCAGCACTTCATGCACATTATGCACGGCACCATGTAAAAAAATCGGCAGGCCAGTTTCGTTAAGTGGCGCCAATATGCGTTGTGCTTTACCCAAACTGTAAGCGATAAGTACGCTGGTTCTTCCAGATGCATTATTTTCTTTTACCCAGTGTTTGATATCGGAAAATATTTCCTGTTGTGGTTTCCATTTATAAATGGGTAACCCAAAAGTTGATTCGGTTATGAAGACATGGCAGGCTACCGGTTCAAAAGCTTCACTTATGCCATCATTCTCTGTTTTATAATCGCCGCTTACCACCCAAACCTCACCTGCATATTCAATACGTACCTGCGATGAGCCAATAATATGTCCCGCAGGGTGAAGTGAAATTTTTACACTGTTCATTTGCACGGGTTCATTCCAGCCAATGCTTTCGTAATTATTATCGCCCAGTCTTAATTGTAAAATGGGTTTGGTAAAATGATGGGAGAGATAATATTTATTTCCCCAACGGGCATGGTCGCTGTGGGCATGGGTAATAATTGCCCTATCAACAGGTTTCCAGGGGTCAATATAAAAGGAACCCTTCCTGCAGTACAGGCCTTTATCTGTGAATTCAATTAACGGCATCTGATTAATTTGCTATGATATTTCACAAACCATGCCACTGGTATAATGAGTAAGCGGGAAAACTTTGTATTTCTAATAACGATTGAATCTCCATCACGGTACATTTCCTTTTATGCAAAATCATAATCTACAAATCAACAATCAATGACTTCTATTGTTCATGCAACGCATCCTATAAGCTGCCAAATCATCAACATTACTTATTTTCACCGGGCAACATAACATCAAACCATTGATCGATCTCAACAATATAAAAGACTTCAGCACTCCCCCACCTGCAGGTTATACTGTTTTTGGTTCTGCAGAAGAGTTTAATGCGTTATCGGAAACATATAAGGATCAGATTATTTTTCTTAACAAAGTTGCAGAAAAATACATCTATGAATTCATTGAAAATGCACGGCTCCTCACGGGTGGTGGTTGGGATCCTTTTGCAAAAGGCAATTTCAAAACCATAGAAAAGTTTGAACATGCTGTGTGCAACCTTGATAATAATCAATTGCTAAAGAAATGGGTCTTCAACAGAGGCATTCCCTTCGGTACATGGGTCTTTGTTTTGTTTGATGGTGGAAACACACAACCACTGCACATTACATGGAAACTGTTTATCAAATATGCCAACGATATTTTTAGAACAGGCGATGTAATGGTATTTGACCAAACGCTCAACTGGTGCCTTTTCAATTACCATGAAGGCCAGTTGTTTTTTGGAAAGGATAAAATTTATGATGCTGAAGAAGATGAACAAAAGATGCATGAACTAAATGAGCGAAAGAAAAAATTTCCACATTTCAGGCATCCGTATTTGTAAACAAGTTTGTTGATTGTATAAAACGTCGCTGCTACCATTTCTGTGTAGCTTATTGATTAAGTACATCACAATATCCTGCGCTCATACACATTTACATCCGAACCCTCAGCAACAAACACAGAATCAGCCTTCAACAGAGTCAGAAAAGAAAATCTTTCTCCATACATTTTTCCAAAATCAACTGATGAGGTAAAATCTGAAACAGGAAAAATATTCCAACGAGGATGTGCAACACGGTACTCACCGGTTCTTCCATCCGTCAGTTTTGTATATCCCCAATAATGTTCAAAAATAAATTCCTCTTTACTCCCATCGATTATTAATGTTGGATACAGATCCGTTTCAATTTTAAGGTTGAAGGTGTTTTTTCTTCCCCAACTGAAATGCAGATGCCTTTTGTCAGTTATAGTGACCGAACTTTCAATTGGAGTATATTCATATTTTTCCTGGTAAATAAGTTTTGCAATCAACGTAATCATTCGCTTAGGAACAAGTTCACTAATGAATACCACTCCTCGCTTATACAAGCCATTTTCTTTATACTTTACATAAAAACGCAAGTTGATCTCTTCAAAGTTGCGATGAAAAGGAAAACCTATCCCTTTCACTTTTGTATTTAAAAAATGGAAGGCAACAAAACTTACATAACATTTACCTTCAAAATAATCTAATTCAATACCCTTTGGCAAATAGGGCTTGAGCAGTATTTCGGGTACTGTATAGTTTACCATAATAAGGTTTCGCCATTCGGCAGTAAGAAAAGCTTTCATCAAATTTGTTTTTGAGGCCGCCTGTAAAACTCTTTAAAGATCAATCGCAAACTTTGATCATAGGTTAAATAATTGTACAACCAGTTTGTAAATACAAAAAACCTGTTCTTTACACCAAGGATTAGCATGAGATGCAATCCCATCCAGATGAGCCATGCAACGAAACCGCCAAAATGTAATTTCGGCTGGGGTACATCCACTACGGCAAGGTTACGACCTACAGTTGCCATTGCTCCTTTGTCTTTATAATTAAATTCTTTCAATGCAATTCCTTTTTGTAAACGTTTTAAGTTTTCTGCGAGCAAGGTTGCTTGTTGAATAGCAACCGGTGCAACCTGCGGATGCCCATTTTTAAACTGCTCTTCTTCCATATATGCAATATCACCAATGGCAAATACATCCTGCGAATTCAATACCTGGTTATACCGGTCAACTTTAATACGATTACCTCTGGCAATCAAGGTTTGATCAAAACCTGAAGGAATATTTCCTTTTATACCTGCTGCCCAGATCACTAATGAAGAATGAATGTTTGTACCATCTTTAAGTGTAACTGTTTTTCCATCATAATCATCCAGCAAAGAATTTGTCATAACAGTAACACCTAATCTTTGCAGATATTTTAAACTATCGGCACTGCTTTTTTCACTCATTGCTGCCAATGTTTTATTAGTTCCTTCCAGCAGATAGATATTCATTTTGTTGAAATCAAGTTCAGGATAATCTTTTGGCAACACATACTTTTTCATTTCGGCAATGGCACCACTTAATTCAACACCTGTTGGCCCGCCACCCACAACAACAATATTCATTAGTTGTTGCAGATCTTCAGGACTAGCCGCATGCAATGCATCTTCAAAATTGTGAATGAGTTTATGACGTAGCTGCAATGCTTCCACTGTTGACTTCATAGGAAACGCATAATGTTCCAGTTTTTCATTATTGAAAAAATTGGTGGTAGCACCTGTTGCTATCACCAAATAATCATAACTGAAATGATCTTCACTGGTGATGACCTGTTTATTTTTTGTGTTAATGCTCAGCACTTCTGCCATACGAATCCGCACATTCTTACTGTTTTGAAATGCCTTGCGCAAAGGGAATGAAATATTAGAAGCATCCAGGGCGGCGGTTGCTACCTGGTAAAACAATGGCTGGAACTGGTGATAGTTATACTGATCAATCAACGTAATTTCAAAACCTGCTTTGTTGCTGAGCGACCTTGCTAAACGCAAGCCTGCAAATCCTCCGCCGAGTATGACGAGTTTCATATTAAATTGTTTGAGTTCATAAAATTACACAATTTTCAGTATTTATTGAAAATATCAGAAATAAATTATTTCTTTTAATTGATCAGTGTTAACTCATTTATCATGAAAAGAAATAACCCGGGTCTTAAGGCCCGGGTTTAAAACTATCTGAATGACTCTATCCATAAATACGATCCCTTAATACACCATCCTCACTTTAATGGTTTCTTTCACCTCTTTCAATAATTCAACTGCTTTTTTTGAAAGACTACGATCAACATCCAATACAACATAACCAATCAGTTCGTTGGTTTTTAAATACTGTGCAAGGATATTAATATTATGCTTACTCAATTGTGTATTGATCTGGCTTAATACACCCGGTACATTTTTATGAATATGTAAAATCCGGTGAGTGCCTTCCTGCATGGGCAATGCGAGTTCGGGAACGGTATGCGAGCCAATGGTGATTCCTTTTTCAAGGTATTGCACTAACTTATTACTTACATCTTCACCAATATTCTGTTGCGCTTCTTCTGTACTGCCGCCGATATGCGGAGTTAAGATCACATTCGATAAATCCTGTAACGGTGTTTGAAAACGATCTCCGTTCTTTTCAGGTTCCCACGGAAATACATCAATGGCTGCACCTGACAGATGATTATCAATCAACGCCTGGCGCAATGCATCTAAGTTAACTATCTCTCCCCTTGCATAGTTTAACAGGATGGCTCCTTTTTTAAACTGTTTGAGTGTAGTTTTATTGATCAGGTTTTTTGTTTGATTGGTTTCCGGTACATGCAGCGTAATAATATCTGCCTTGTTTAAGACATCTTTCAAAAGCCTGAATTGTTGTGCGTTGCCTAATGGAAGTTTTGTAACCACATCATAATAAATTACTTTCATTCCAATGGCCTCTGCCAATACACTTACCTGGCTGCCGATATTTCCATATCCAATGATGCCCAGCGTTTTTCCTCGCAGTTCATAACTTCCTTTTGCTTCTTTATCCCAAATGCCATCATGCGCTGCTTTATTTTTATCAATGATCCGTCGAATGAGTACAATACTCAACCCAATCACCAACTCCGCTACACTTCGGGTGTTACTATAAGGTGCGTTCATGACCACAATACCTTTAGAGGTAGCGGCTTTTAAATTTACCTGGTTTACACCAATACAAAAACATCCGATAGCCTGCAACTTATTGGCAGCGTCCAATACTTTTTGTGTGATCTGTGTTTTGGAACGAATGCCAAGCAGGTGCACATCTTTGATCTCTTTAATGAGTTCTTCTTCGCTTAATGCCCCGTTTAATTTTTTTACACTTGCGTATCCATTTTCCTTAATATGCTGCACTGCTGTTTCACTAATATTTTCCAGCAAGAGGATATTGATCTTTTCTTTGGGATAACTTGTTGTCTTTTTTTCTGCCATGATTTTATTGAATGTCTTATTATTGCAGCACAAATATAGTTGACCAAACATCAACTGAAAAACCAAGATATGATCTTACTCAGGAAACAAACGTTCCTTATCATATGTATTGCAGCACTTACAAGCTGCGGATCTTCAGCCAATCAACGTGCTGCTGATGCAGATTCTCTGCTCATCAGGCAGAAGAAAGCAAAGGAAATTTCTCAACAGGAACGGGAAAAGCTTACCCGGATTGTTTCAGATTTCTATGATTCAGCGCTTGGCCATACTGGTTTCAATGGATCTATTCTTGTTGCAAAAGGCGGGAATATCCTCTTTGAAAAGTATAACGGTTCTGCGCATGTTGGCAGAAAGGATACGATTACATCCACTACTCCTTTTCATATTGCATCAACCAGTAAAACCTTTACAGCCATGGCTGTTTTAAAGTTGGTGGAAGAAGGGAAACTTCATTTAAATGATTCGTTGCAACAGTTTTTTCCTCAATTCCCTTATGAAGGTATGACGGTGAAATCACTCTTATCGCAAAGAAGCGGTTTACCTAATTACGGCTATTATTTAGAAAAGATTAACTGGGATAAAAAAGTAAAGATCAGCAATGCCGATGTGCTGGCTACCTTACTGCAATATAAACCCGATCTTCAATATCAACCTAACAGGCGTTTCAATTATTGCAACACAAACTTTGTACTACTGGCTTTGATCATTGAAAAAGTTTCGGGAAAACCATATGCCGATTATCTTCAACAAACTTTTTTTACGCCGCTGCAAATGAACCATACAAAAGTGTTCAACTGGAATGATTCTGCAACGGTTACACCTTCTTATATGTGGAATGGAACACAGGAGGCATTTACCCATCTTGATTTAACCTATGGCGATAAAAATATTTACAGTACGGTAACCGATCTGCTGAAATGGGATCAGGCAATGTATGATACTCTTTTATTTAAGCAGCCAACTTTAGATTCTGCCTTTCATCCCTACAGCTTTGAAAAACCGGGTATTCATAATTATGGATTGGGCTGGCGGATGTACACGTTGCCCAATGATAAAAAGATCATTTATCACAATGGATGGTGGCACGGAAATAATTCAACATTCTATCGTGTTGTAACCGATTCAATCACGATTATTATTTTAGGGAATAAATTCAACCGCAATATTTATCGTGTAAAGCCATTGATTCAAGCCCTCACTCCGCTGCGCTTCAGCTATGCTAATGAGGAACATTAAATTAAACTTCCGGAAAGGCATGTTTTTTATTTGGTAATAAATTTTCCCTGCTCCATTCAATCTTTTGCACAAATGGATGCCGGCGAACAGGACATTCATCCATCATACAATGAGTACAACTCGATTCAATACAAGGATCAGTATGAATAAAAAATTCAATGCTCCCTTTTTGAAATTGTTCATTCATTAATTGATCTAAACTTGATATTTCCTGGTGCACCTGCTCTAAGGTAAAATAATAAGGCATGGTCACATGACAATCAACATGATAAAAATGTCCGTAACGCTGTACCCGCAGGTTATGCATATCAATCCATGCAGGTTGGCGATATTGTTTTAAAATAGTTGCCAGTTCATCCACCACCTGCATATCTACTTCATCCATCAATCCCCGAACGGATTTATTCAATAGCTTAAATCCTGTAAAAATGATGATGGATGCTGCAACAGCAGAAGCAACCGGATCAATCCAGGCATAACCGGTGAACAGGATCAATACAATGGCAAGAATAACACCGATGCTTGTATAACTGTCGCTTAAAATATGTTTGCCGTTTCCTTTTAATGTAAGACTGTTATATTGTTTTCCCTTTTGCAGAAGAAAATAACCAAGGAGGAAATTGGCTATTCCTCCTGCTGCCGTTAACCATGCACCTGTGCTGAGGTCATATATCGGCATTGGTTTCAAAAAGAAAAACACGGCTTGAATAAAAATGGCAAACCCGGCAATAAGAATCAATGCTCCTTCAAAACCTATAGAAAAAAATTCAATCTTACCATGCCCGTAGGGATGCTCCTTGTCTCTTGGCTTATTAGATAAATAAATACTATACCATGCAAAGGCAGATGCAACAACATTAATAATCGACTCCAGTGCATCAGAAAGAATCACTAATGAATGCGTAATAAAATAAGCAGCGAATTTAACTCCGCAAATAACAGTGCTGATAATGAACGAAAGCCTGATGAAAGAAAATTCCTTGTTATACAAAATACGAAGCCATTTAAAGGACGAATATATTCACTCTTGGTTTGTTTCCGGTACCTGTATCATTCATTATTGCAGAACCATTCATCATCTGTAATACATTACTCAACATAAATGCAGCTTTGATGGAAAACAAATTGTCTTTTTTTAGTCTTAATTTCTTAATTTGCCTCTACCAAACTTAATTATGATTATGAGAAAAATTCAACGCTTGCTGGCTGCATGGCTATGTGTTATTATCAGCATGTCAGCCATTGCTCAAGATCAAACAATCAGTGGTACTATTCGGGATGCTGCAGATAATTCACCCTTACCCGGTGTTTCTGTACGTATTAAAGGATCCCGAAGCGGAACAACAACAAACTCCAGCGGATCATTCAGCATTAAAGCCCAAAAAGGACAGGTACTTGTCTTTTCTTTTTTAGGTTTTAAACCCACTGAAGTAACGGTGGGGGATAATACATCCATCAACTTAAATCTTGTTGAATCAGCAGATAGGCAACAATTGAGCGAGGTAGTTGTAACGGCAATGGATATTAAGAAAAATCCACGTGAATTGGGATATGCGGTACAGGGAGCAACAGGTAAAGAAATTCAGGAAACACAACGAGAAAATTTTGTGAATGCCTTACAGGGTCGCATTGCTGGTTTAACAATAACTCCTACCAACGGTATTGCAGGTGCTTCATCAAGTATTGTATTAAGGGGATTTAATTCACTCTCTCTAAGCAATGAACCTTTATTTGTTGTGGATGGTATTATTTTAGATAACCAAACCATTAATGAAACAAGTAATCAGGGTTCATTATTAGGTTTGGCCAGTGACCGGCCAAACCGCACCAATGACTACCAGAACAGGATTGCTGATATCAACCCAAACGATATTGAATCGATCACAGTTCTCAAAGGACCTGAAGCAACTGCACTTTACGGAAGCCAGGCAAGCTCAGGTGCTATTATTATCACAACCAAAAAAGGCACAGGCAACCAGGGTAAAATTAAAATTGCATATGATAACAGTTTCCGTTTTTCGGAGATTACCCGGTATCCATCTATTACAGATAAATTTTTAGCGGGTAATAATGGAACAGAAAATGCTGTTTTTACTTATTATGGTCCGCAAAATCCAACTCCTGCTTCATCACAGGTTTACAGGAATATTGATGCTTTCTTCAGAACAGGATTTGCACAAACACATAATTTAAGTGCTGAATATGGTAAAAAGAATACCAGTTTCCGTTTGTCAGGTTCCTATCTCGATCAGCAGGGTTCTATACCTTATAATCAATTTACCCGTTACAACCTGCGTTTAACCAACAATACAAAAATCGGTAAGTATATTGATATCACTCCATCAATTGCATATACCTATTCTTATAATACAAAACCAATCAGAGGAGCAAGCGGTTATTTAAATAACCTGATGATTTGGCCGGGAAATCTGGATATAACTAATTTTGAAACTTCAAATGGCGACAAATTATTAACCTTTAGTACCGACCCATTGGCTGATTTTGACAACCCGATCTGGAATGCAAAAAACAGCAATTCAAGAGATGAAAACCGGCGTTATATTGCAACAATGGGTATTAACATCAATCCTGCAAAATGGGTTTCTCTTCAAGGCAGATTTGGTTATGATACATACAGAACGGAAGGAAGTATTTTTACACATCCAAAATCTTTTTTAACAACCGCTTCTTTACAGGGTGCTCAGGATAACTATTACAGGAATTATTATGGTTACAACCATACCATCAATGCAATCTTTAAAAAGTCAATTGGTAAATTTAACGGCCGCCTGATGTTAGGAACCATGTGGCAGGATTATAAAACTGAAATGTTTGCAGTTTCAGGCAATAAAGTTACTGATGTGAACAGAAGAGACAGTGGCAATACGGATCCTCTCACACGCCGCCGTTTAAACCGTTCAATTTTGTTTGGCGATTATAACTATGTTTTAAACAGGCAGCTTGCTAATTTCGGCGAAGCACAGATCAGCTATGACAATAAGATCTATCTTACTTACTCACATAGATTTGAAACTTCATCTATTTTACCTGTAAAAAGCAGGAACTATAATTACCCCGGTGCAAGTTTGAGTATGATCATGACAGATATCATACCATCATTGAGAAATGAAAAAGTATTAAAATTCTGGAAACTAAGAGCTTCGTTTGCACAAACAGCAAGACTCAGTGCTCCTTATTCAAACCAGGCTGTTTATAATGCTGTATTTAACAGTGGCAATGGATTTGCATTAGGATTTGATAATTTCAACCCCGATCTTTTCCCTGAAAAACAACAGACTTATGAAATTGGATCAGAGTTCAGGTTCCTCAATGAACGCTTAAACATTGATGTTACATATTATAACACACTGGTAAAAGATCAGATAACAGAAAAATTCAGAACCAGTTATGCAACCGGATATGTGCTTTCTACTTTTAATACCGCCACAACAAGAAATGAAGGTGTGGAAGTTGTATTAACCGCCAAGCCAGTTCAAAACAGGAATTTTACCTGGAACATGACGGTGAATTTTAATAAGATGTGGAATATCATCCTGTCTCTGCCTGATCATATCAGAAATGCAGATTTTTATATTTCAGATACATGGTTGGTGGGCAATATGCGTGCAGGTGTTAAACAGGGATATTCAACTACAACACTAACGGGATTTGGTTATGCAAGAAATACCAAAGGCGATATTCTCATCAACCCTGCCACAGGCTTGCCTGTTATTAACCAAGATTTTTTAATCAGGGGCGATCGTAACCCTGATTTTACCACAGGTTTTTTAAACTCTTTTCGATATAAAAATTTAAGTCTTTCTTTTCTTTGGGATTTGAAAGTTGGCGGAGACATCTTTAATGGTACAGATCTTTTTCTTACACAAAGAGGCCGCAGTATGAGAACAGAAGATAGATTGGTACCAAGAGTTATACAGGGAGTATTGCAGGATGGGTTGCAAAATACAGCCAATCCAACAAGGAATAATATAACCGTAACACCTTATTACCAGCAGGCATATTATATTACATCAATGCCTGAAGAAGAGTTTATTGAAAGAGATATTAATTGGTTGAGGTTAAGGGATCTTACATTAAGCTATACATTTCCCACCGGTTTAATGAGTAAACAAAAACTATTTAAAACCTTAAGCGCCTTTATTACATGCAACGATCTGATCTTAATTACCAACTATACAGGTGCCGATCCTGCAGTTAATGGAAATACAGCTGGAACAAGGGGTGTTGGCGCATTTGGATTTGATTACGGCAACCCCGCTATTCCTATCAGTTTGAACATTGGTTTCAGAACATCCTTTTAATTTTTAAAATCAGTTTATGCAAAACATACATAAATATTTAATAGCAACATTCCTTCTTACAGGATCTTTTACATCCTGTAAGAAAAAAATACAGGAAGGATATCTTAACCCCAACGCTCCTACTCAGGTAGCAGTAGAAGTGGCATTACCTCCCATCATTTCATCCATGATTGGAAACAGTGCAGGACATGGTGCAATGAATGATGCCCGTTTTGCCGGTTCTTATGTACAGTATTGGGGCAACTCTGTACAATCAATTATAGAAAATTCACAATCGCAGTATGATCGGATGGGTGGTACAAGTAGTGCAAGTGATATTGCAGCTTCACAATGGCGTTCGCATTATTACGATATAGGCCAAAACTGTATGAGTATGATCAGGCAGGCTACAGCAGAAAAAAAATGGGATTATGCGGGTGTTGGCCAGGCCATTTTTGCATGGAGCTGGCTGCAGTTAACCGACTATCATGGTGAGGTAATTTTGAAAGAAGCCTTCAATGCGCAACAATTCACTTTTAAATTTGATAAGGAAGAGGATGTGTACCTGTTTGTACGAAACTTATGTAAAGAAGCATTGGTTAATCTTAATAAAACTGGCGATGGGGTAAGCCAGGCCAATCTTGCAAAAGGTGATGCATACCTGTACAATGGTGATGTAAATAAATGGAAAAAATTTGTAAATGCAATATTGGCACGCAGTTACCTGCATCTTTCAAACAAACCAAATTTTGTTTCCTTATATGCAGATTCAGTGATTTATTACGCCGATCGTTCAGTTATTACCAATGGAGATAACCCATATGTAAAATTTCAGGCAACTGGCATCAGTGCCAACTCTAATTTCTTTGGTCCATTCCGTAATAACGTTAGTGGTTTAAGACAAGGAAAATATATTGCTGATATGATGTCGGGGAGATTATCTATGTTCAGCGGAGTAAGTGATCCCCGGGCATGGTATATCCTGAAACGTAATTTAAATAATACGTTTTTGGGTGTTCCGGTTTACAGGGGCAATACAGGTATTTCATCAACGAATGATCGTCCGCTTAATTTTTGGGGCGGACCTAATGCCTCAACTATAGCACCTGTGCTGGATACCGGATGCACCTATATTTTCCGTAATGCTGCTCCTATGCCCGTTATCACTGCATCAGAAGTTTTATTGATGAAAGCTGAAGCTGCCTACAGGAAAGGGGATAAAAACACAGCATTAACTGCTTATACGGATGCCATCCGTGCAAGTTTTGATATGCTGATGAATGATTTTCCTCAGAATATTATTCCCGGCAGAGAATTAACAACGGCAGCAAGAGATGCCTTTATTGCAAACACAGCCGTTGTGCCAACATCTGTTAATTTAACCTTATCGCATATTATGATGCAAAAGTATATTTCATTATTTGGTTATGGGGCACTTGAAACGTGGGTTGATATGAGACGTTATCATTATATTGACAGCGATGAAAACAGCTTACAGGTTTATAGAGGTTTTGCCCCACCTGCCGGAGCAGATCTTTTTCCTAATAACAATGGCAACCTTGTTTACAGGGTACGTTATCGTTATAACTCAGAATATGTTTGGAACCTGGATGAAATTAAGCGTTTAGGGGCTGATGCAATTGATTGGCATACAAAAGAAACCTGGTTCTCAAAACCATAGACCATTTAAACAAAAACTATACACATGAAACTAATATATATATTAATTGCAGTAGCCTGTATTGTTTTTGCAGGTTGTGATAAAAAGGTGAGTTATAATGCTGATTTTACAAAGACTGATGCAGGGAACTTTACTTTCATAAAATTCATCAATGCTTATCCGTATGCAACTCCAAGTTTTGCTTCGCCTGCCAATGGGCCGTCAATTCAGTTAACTTATAATGGCATACAATTTTCAGCTACTCCAATTGCACTGGGTGGTACTTATCCGGCAAGTCCGGGTTATGCGGCTATTGAAAGAGGAATTGCTGCATTAGATATGTTTGTAAGGATGTCATCCGGCACACCTCCGGCAACAGTTAGTGATCAATTTCTTTTTGCAACACCAGTTCCATTTGTAAAAAGTAAATATTACTCTTACTTTTTTGCAGATTCAATTGATAATCTCAGTAAAAGAATGTTGGTTGTAGAAGATGATATCAGAGAACCCGGGGGGCCAAGTCTTTATAGAATCAGGTTTATAAATCTCCTGGCAGCAATGCCGGCAGGTACACCAACACTCGACCTCTATTCAACAAGGACAAAGGGTGTAATTTTTACAGGCATTCCTTCAAGAGGAGTTACTCCGTTTCTTGAAATTCCTGTACAGGGTTTAAATATTGCAGATACATTGCAGATTCGTTATACAGGTAGCACTACGGCACTGGCAACTTTAAACACAGTTGCTCTGCAAGGGCAAATTTCATTTACTGTTTTTGCAAGAGGTATGGTTGGAGTAACAGGAACAAGGGCCCCGGCCATTTCAACCTATCGAAACCGTTAATCACAAATAAGTTTTTTTCAAATAAACCCTTTCTACTTTTGGAAAGGGTTTGTTGTATTTTGGAACACAAAACTACATGAAACAAATTTTATTATCCATTACAGCTTTCTTTTCTCTGCATGTTGGAATTGCACAGGAGAATGATTCGGCGCTTGCAAAGCTTATTATTAATCTGCGCCATTTCTATGAGCTTAACCCTGTTGAAAAATGTTTTCTTCAAACCGATAAATCATTTTATCAGCCTGGTGAAGCAATTTGGTTTTCATCATGGCTTACATTATTAGAAAAACCATCTACACTCAGCAAAGTAATTTATACCGACATGAGTGATGCAGCCGGTAACATCTATCATAAAGCAATGTGGAAGATGGAAAATGGATTTGTAAGTGGTAATTTTTATTTGGCTGATACTTTGAAGACAGGTACCTATCGTATACGGGCTTACTCCCTGTGGATGTTGAATCAACCTGTAACAATTGGAGAGCAATATATTTTTATAATTGGGAAAAATGATCTGAGTAAATCATTTGTTGCGTTACCTGCAAAACCCCTCGTTTCATTTTTTTTTGAAGGTGGGCGGCTTGTCAATGGCATCAGTAACAGGGTTTCATTTCAATTATCGGGAGCTGATGGAACAACCTTAGAGAAGGTTTATGGCTTAAAACTTAAGGATACTGCAGGGAATATCATCGTCACTACTCCCTTTTTTTATAATGGTACCGGTTTTTTTGAATTTGTACCCCAGAAAAATAAATCCTATAAACTTGTTGTACAACAAAACCTCAACAGCTCAGAAAATTTTCAACTACCGCATGCAGTTGATGATGGAATAGTTTTAAAAGTAAATAATTTATCGCCTGCTAAACTTTTCATTGCTGCAGATGCAACAGAAGGGTTTGTCAATCAACATAAAAAGATAATCATCCTTGTTCAGCAGAATGGTAAAGTTGTATTCTTAAATAAATTTAACCTGGAAGATCAGCAAAATGCAACAGTGCTTAACAAAAAGAACCTGGCAAACGGGTTAGTTCAAGTTACAGCCTTTGATGAACAGCTGAATACGCTGGCTGAAAGATGGATATTGATTCAACAGCATAATCCATCTAAACTCAGCTTCAACAATATTACACCCGATAAACAGCCAAAAGGTCTGAATAAATTTGAATTGAATTTTACGGGAGCTGATACTCCGCATTTATCATTATCTGTTATACCGGCTGATTTACCGATGCCCGGCTTTATTCATTCAACAAATGCTGAGAACTACTTCTATATTCAATCAAATCTTAAAGAACATTCATATACTTTAAACTGGAATACAATTACAGACAGCATACGCAGCCTTTATCTGGATGCATTATCACTAACAACGCAACCACAGGGTTTTAACTGGGAGATGATTAAGTTGGGCAAACAAACAGCTCTTACTTATTATTTCGAAACAGGTATTTCTATCAGGGGTTTTGTTGTAAAGGATAAAGAAACGATGGCTTTTGATTCAAGCAGCGTGAATATTATAACCAAAGGTGAAGATTCCACAACCATCATGTCAACAGCAAAAATTAACAGTAAAGGAGTTTTTGCTGTAAATGATCTTGACTTTTGGAAAAAAGCAACAGTTTATTTGCAAGGCTTAACAAAGGAAAAAAAGAAACGTAAGATATCCTTCAGTTTACAACCTTCCTATATTGATACATTATCAAAGGTTAGTACCCCTTTCCTGCTCCATCCAAAATTAACTGAAGAAAGAACAGTTACGCAACAACAGGCTGATTTTATAAAGAATTACAGTGTATCAAAATTGGGTAAAGAGTTAACTGAAATAATAATTAAAGGAAAAAAAACTACAAAGGAAGATTCATTGAGCAGAATCTATTCTTCCGAACTTTTCAGGAACAGTGATTTCAGTTTTATACCCAATGAAAATTTTGGCTATGCAAGTGTTTGGCAAATTTTGCAGGAATCCATACCCGGTTTATACGTTTCCAGTGCTACTGCTAACGAGCCAATGGTATCATTTAACCGCTATACTCTTTCAAATGACAGGGTAGCAAATGGTGATGGCTCAGCAAATTCTGTTACCGCAGTTCCTATTGCTTTTTTTCTGAATGAGATTCCAATTGATGTTTGGGAGGTTTCAATGATCAATCCTGCTGATATTGCATTGATTAAAGCCAACAGAACTCCAAATGTAATTATCGGATCTTTTTCTGCTGCAGCCGGTGCAGAAGGTAGTATTATGATCTATACCAAAAAGAACACGAAAGCTCAACTTGGTTTTGATGCATCTTCCCTCACGGGCTATTCTTTTTCAGGTTTATTTACCTTACCCGATTTCTCTAAACCTGAAATACAAAAAACAGAAGACCGCCGCACTACCCTCCTCTGGCAACCACATGTGAAATTTGATAGTAAAGGCAAAGCCATTATTCAGTTTTATAACAACGATTACACCCAACAATTTAAAGTTGTAGTACAGGGTATTGATAAAAGGGGCAACCTGTATTATTTGGAAAAGATCATTGAATAAAAAAATCACCGATTAAAGTCGGTGATTTTTTTATTCAATCTTTTTAGTTCTTAAAAGAATATAGCGTTACACAACATCAGCTTCCCGTTTTCCCAGAAATTGCGGAACATGATATTATCTGTAAAATAAACAACGGAACCACGGCCAATGGGTTGCTCACCAAACAACAAGCCATCCTTTAAACGTTCTTTCAATTTAGAACCAACAAAACCTGCAAGCTGGCCTTCTTTCTTGATCACACCAACATTCCAACCTGCACCAGCTGTAAAAAAATCGTAAATATTATCATCCATTTTTAATGTATAATAATAATTGGGATACCCAAAGGCCAACGGATGTGTGTTATCCAGTTCAACTTTATAAATAGATCCGGGTGTAATGTTGCGGACAAAATCCCGTTCACGGCTTTCAAATGACTTTAAAGGATCGTAAGGATCTTTGTTTGCAGTTGCAGCATCCTCTGATTTCTTTGATTTCAATCCCCAATCTAAACGGGAAAAGGCTGTTACTGCTGATTCTAATGCAATCACCTTTCCACCTTTACTGATCCAGTCTTTCAACTGATCGGCAGCCGCTTTATCGTTCAGGAAACGATAATTACCATCGGGCATAATGAGCACATCTGTTTCGTGCCAGTTAATACGGGCAATATCGTTCAGGTTTACCAATGAAACAGGATAATCTAATTGCTTGTCAAAGAAATGCCAGATTTCTCCGGCTGCATTTCCGTTGATATTCTCTCCTGTTAACAACACCACTTTCTTCAGTTTAAAAGGATGAACAACACCGCTGCCAAAATCGCCACCATTATCTACAAAACCTGTTGATACAGGATAAGTTTTTACATTCGCTGCATTGGCTGCATCAGCAACATACTTCCATAGATTTGCACCTGCACTTTGATTGCTTGTTTTCATCACAATCACAGAACCACGATGAAATTTCTGACCGTTCAGTTCAAAAGGAACTTCACTGTAACGAAGCGTAATCCCTTTTTGCAATAAATAACCAACAGCTTTTGCACTTTGCACACCTTCCCATTTGATCACATAAGCATACGCATCAGATGCAATATTATTTACAACTGCCTGTTTTTGATATGCCCCGTTTCCACTGATTTTTTCTTTAGTTGCAAAAGCATTCAAGCCATATGCATAAGGCAGGCTCCATGCAGTAATATCATAAGTGGCAGAATCGCTGAGCCTTGAACGTGGTTCAAATAAAACCTGTACCATGGCAGAGCGGGGCTGAAAAGCACTCACTACAAGATCGCTTGCTGAAATAATAAAGCTTTCTTCTTTACCATTACTATAATTATATCCTTTACCAGACCCGTTACCGCCCGTATATTCAATGCCGTTTCTATCAAGCAATTGAATTAATGCGTTAATTTTTTCTGCATCTTTCGCCGTGCTTTTAATCACATAGGTTTTATATTCACCAAAACCTCCTGTAACACCACGGTTAAAAAACTTTCTGAATTCAGCAACCAGTTTATTGGCATGGATCGATGAAATTTCAACCGTACTTAATCCTGTTGTAAAATGGTGTGTTGCTCTGTCTAATAAGGTTAATGTATCTCCCTCTTCTGTTATTGCTGCAGAACCACCCGCTGGCCCACCACCTTGCTCATAGGTCATACCAATGGCTCCATTATAAGTTGGATAAGTATCACCGTAGGAAGGATAAAACAAATCGAAACGAAGCTTGGTGAAGTATAACCAACCATTGGCATCAAAATATTTTGCATGATTTTTTCCGATGGTTGTTTGAAAATCTCTTTGCCATTGTGTAATCACTTCATGTAATGGTTCAGCAGCAGGAGCAAAGTAATACGGCTCATTTACTCCCTGTTCATGAAAATCTACATGTATCTGCGGCATCCATTGATTGTATAGTTTAACCCGTTGCTGGCTTTCAACCTGTGTTTGCCAGGC
This sequence comes from Lacibacter sp., assembly GCA_046593655.1. Lineage (GTDB taxonomy): Bacteria > Bacteroidota > Bacteroidia > Chitinophagales > Chitinophagaceae > Lacibacter. The sequence continues at coordinate 17,471 of JBKJNM010000141.1, forward strand.
CCAGTCACGGTTTAAATCAAAATTGTAATGATTTGTTCTTCCTCCGGGCCAGGGGTCTCGATGTTCTCTTGTATCCATTCTTGGATTAGCTTTTGTACCAACAATGGAATTGTACCAGTTTACATAACGGTCACGGCCATCCGGGTTAATACAGGGATCCAGAACTACGACTGTATTCTTCAGCCATTCTTTTGTTTTTGTATTAGCAGGATCAACCAAAGCAAATACTGTAAGCATGGCCGCTTCGCTCGATGAAGTTTCGTTTCCATGTACATTATAACTCATCCATACAAGGGCCGGAGCATTTTCGTTGGGTGCTGCCTTATCTTTTGCCAAATTAGCCAAACGAAGATTATTGGTGCGAATATTTTCCAGGTTGTTCATGTTCTCCTCTGTAGAAATAAAAGCAACCATTAAAGGACGGCCTTCGTTTGTTTGACCATACTGTTGGAGTTTTACATGTTTTGGTGCGTTGGCTGCCACATGCTGAAAATAGCTCACTACCTTCCAGTGCGGGGTATAACGGGTGCCCATTTTATAACCAAGAAATTGCTCAGGACTTTGCACTTGTGCAAACGAACTGAAAGTTAGGCAAACAGCCATTGTAAGAGAAAGAATTTTGATCATAGTTTGATTTGAGTGCCGAAAATAAAAAAAGCGACCAACATTGTGTCAGCCGCTTATCATACAGTTGGTTTAAACTATTTCGAAGTTAAGCTGAGTTTCAATATTAAAAATTAATTTCGGAAAAAATATTCATGTCATACCGGATACTTTCAGTGCTTTTATTTCTTACCGTGCAACTGACCGCACAGGTAAACCCATACTCCTACAACATTCAAAAAAAGGTTGAATGTACAACTGCTGCAATAGTAAGCGCCCATCCGCTGGCCAGTAAAGTGGGTGTGCAGATCATGAAAAAAGGAGGTAATGCGTTTGATGCTGCAATTGCTACACAGTTAGCCTTAGCGGTGCTGTATCCCGGCGCCGGTAATATTGGTGGTGGTGGTTTTTTAATAGCTTATACGAATAAAGGAAAAAGTATTGCCCTTGATTACAGAGAAAAAGCTCCGGCTGCAGCAGGCAGGGATATGTATCTCGATACAAATGGAAATGGACAAACCAACCTCAGCCAGAATGGTCATTTAGCGAGTGGTGTTCCCGGAACTATTGCAGGGTTATTTACCACACATCAATATGCAAAACTCCCGTTTAAACAGTTAATTCAGCCCGCTATTGAACTGGCAGAAAAAGGTTTTGTGATTACAGAAGCCGAAGCAAAAAGTTTAAATGCAACATTCGGTGCATTTGTACAATACAATACCAAGGCACCAGCCTTTATTAAATATGGGGGATGGAAAGCAGGTGACACTTTGGTGCAGAAAGATTTGGCCAATACCCTCAAACGCATCAGGGATTTTGGACAGAAAGGTTTCTATGAAGGAGAAACAGCGAGATTGATTATTGCCGAAATGAAAAGAGGCGGTGGTTTAATATCATTGGGCGATTTAAAAAACTATAAAACAGCCGTACGTGAAGCGATGCTTTCAAACTATAAAGGTTATACCATTATTGGAATGCCTTTGGTGAGCAGTGGTGGTATCTTAATTCAACAGATGATGGGGATGATTGAAACAAGAAATGTAGCCCAATATGGTTTTCATTCCTGGCAGGCTGTACAGATGATGGTTGAAATTGAACGCAGGGCTTATGCCGACCGTGCAGAGTTTTTAGGCGATAAAGATTTTGTAAAAGTGCCGGTAAAAAAATTGACTTCACCTGAATACTTACGGCAACGCATGGCCGATTATGATATGAACAAAGCAGGCAGTAGTAAAATAACCAAACATGGTAACATCAACCCGGAGAGTGAAGAAACCACGCATTTAAGCGTTTATGATCAATGGGGAAATGCAGTGTCTGTTACAACTACGTTGAATGGTGGTTATGGCAGCCGCACTGTTGTTGGAGGTGCCGGATTTTTATTGAATAATGAAATGGATGACTTCAGTATCAAACCCGGTGTGCCAAATATGTATGGTGCGTTGGGTACAGAGGCCAATGCCATTGCACCTAACAAACGCATGCTGAGTTCTATGACGCCAACAATTGTTTTGAAAGATGGGAAACCTTATCTCGTGATTGGCTCACCAGGTGGTACAACCATTCCAACGCAACTCTATCAAATGCTTTTGAATGTTCTTGAATTTAATTTGAGTACAGAAGATGCAGTTTGGAAACCAAAATTTCATCATCAATGGTTGCCCGATGTGGTATATGTTGAAAAAGATTTCCCTGCAGAAGTAGTTGCAAAGTTGAAGGCAATGGGCTACGAAGTGGTTGAGCGTGGAAGCATTGGCCGGTTTGAAGCCATTAAAATTGTTAAGGGCAAGATTGAAGCTGTTGCTGATAAGCGTGGCGATGATCATGCAGAAGGATATGCCCCCAGCCCCTGAAGGGGAGTAAAAGTCATTCTAACTGCAATACTTACTTCTTTCAATTTATAACTTTTATCTCATGTCATTGGCAAAAGCATTTCTAGAATCATATCTTAAACGCAGCAGCTATTACAAAGAGCTGGGCGATAAAACATTTGAACAATTAGCTGAAGCCGATTTCCATTATCAACCGAATAATGAAAGCAACAGTATTGCCATGATCATTCAACACATGGTGGGTAATATGCTCAGCCGCTTCACTAACTTTTTAACTGAAGATGGTGAAAAAACATGGCGCAACAGAGATATGGAGTTTAAAGAACAGCAATTAACAAGAGAGCAACTACTCATAAAATGGAACGAAGGATGGAATTGCTACCTGGCTGTTATAAAAAGTTTACGTGAAGATGATTTATTGAAAACAATTACAATCCGTAGGGAAGAGTTAACAGTAACAGATGCATTAAACAGGCAGTTAGCCCACTATCCTTATCATGTAGGGCAGATCATTTATATTGGCCGGATGATCAAAAAAGAAGAGTGGAAAACACTTTCAATAGCAAAAGGGAAATCAGATGAGTTCAATTCAAAGTTGAATACAAAATAATATCGCTTTATCAATCTGCATGATAACACTTTCACAACTACCCGGCCGAACAACCATCATCAACCAGGAAGAATATTTATTCTTTTCCGGATATTCTTATTTGGGGCTGGGCAAGCATGAAGCATTTATCAATCTTGTAAAAGAAGGAATTGATCGGTATGGAGTGGTGTATCCATCATCAAGAATTTCCAATACTGCATTGGATCTGTATGAAGCATTTGAAACAAAGCTTGCACAGTTTACTTTATCAGAAGCAGCCGCTTGTTTTTCATCAGGCTTTTTATCTGCACGTACAGCAACGGAGGTTGTATGCAACCATATGCAGGTATATTCCATACAGCACACCCACCCTTCTTCATCAGCACATCATCTGGTAAAAAAAATACCCGCCACACAAAGCTGGGATGATTTTTTATTGGAACGAGAACAACAGAACGAATTCATCTTTGGATTAGTAGCTGACAGCATCAACCCCACCCCTGGTCACATCAATGATTTTTCATTTTTGCTTTCAACTCCTTTAAAATTTAACATCACCCTCATTATTGATGACTCGCATGGCATTGGATGGCTGGGTGACAATGGTGAAGGCATCCGTTCAACATTAGCATTACCTGTCAATATAGAATTACTGCTCAATTTTTCATTATCCAAATCCTATCACCTCAACGGAGGAGTTATTGCCGGCTCACAGAAATGGATAGACGAAGTAAGAAAATGTGTGAATTATGCAACAAGCACCCCAATGATGCCTGCTTTAGCGCATGCGTGGCTTTATGGCGAAAAAATATTTACTCAACAAAGGAAATTACTTCTTCAAAACATCCAATACTTGTTAAAATTGCTGACAAGCTATACATTTGTGGCGAATGAAGGAACACCGGTATTTGTTGCAGATAAAAAAAGTATTGCCAAATACTTACTGCAAAACAAGATGATCATTTCCTCATTTGCTTATCCTTATCCTGAAAGCAACCCCGTAAACAGGGTTGTATTGAATGCCCTCCATCTAAAATCCGACCTTGAAAAACTTGCCCAATTAATAGGGCAGTATTAAAAATTAAAAATCATGAAAAATTTATTGTTACTTCTTGTCGCTTGTACTTTTTCTGTGTCATATAGTTTTTCACAAGGCATTGGCAAAATCTATTACGGTGTAAAAACGGGTTATAATTTGATTTTTTCTAATTTCTCGGCCAGTAAAACCAAGGCAGTACATGGTGGATATATGGGAGCTATGATGAAGATCCCGTTCGAGAACCGTGTGCATTTTTCGCCCCAGATCGATATCAATTATCGTGGTATGCAAACAGATTCATTACCCAAAAACACGTTCAGTAAAGTGAAAGAATTCCAGGTACGTGTATTGCCATTGATACAGATTGATTTTAAACATCCGGATGAAAAAGCAAATACAGCATTTGTTCAATTTGGCCCTTCGTTGGGATTTGGTATTGCCGGCGATCAAACAAAGCAGGATGCAGCAGGTGTACCAACAAGTGGCAAGTTGAAATATGGGTTCCAGGCTTATGGGCAGTTTGATGCAAACTGGCATTTAGGTATTGGATATGAAACAACAGGTGGGCTCCGTTTGCTGGTAGATTATGTTTATGGTTTAAGCAATATGATTAATACTGAGTTTGGGCCCCTTTTAAAGTACCAAACAGTTAGTGCTGGAGTTGGATACTGGTTCGGTAAGAAAAACAACAAATAAAGGATGTAATTTTAGAAGCCTTGTAACAGCACTTGTAATATGATTCAATATAATCCTAAAGACTGGTTTACTTTTATTTTTCGGTTACACAAGGCCGATACAATACGAAAGCTAGGGCCCATGCTGCTGTCTATTGCAGTTTACTCAGCCCTCATTGCACTACTGGAGGTTGAAGTATTTAACCTGTCCGATAACAACCATCTCAAGAACATTCCCATCATGCACGGCATGCTTGGTTTCGTTATATCGTTATTACTGGTATTTCGTACAAATACAGCCTATGATCGTTGGTGGGAAGGTCGTAAACTATGGGGTGGGCTTGTCAACAGCAGTCGTAACCTGGCCATTAAGCTTGCCGCCATCTTACCTGAAGATGATAAAGAAGACCGTAGCTATTTCAGAAGAATGATAGCCCTCTTTGCATTTAGTTTAAGGAATCATCTGTCGCATGAAAGTACACGTACAGCGTTGTTTAATGAAGATGACTTGGGTCACCTTGTTTCCAGCATTGATACGGAAAAACATATCCCCAACCAGGTAGCCGCTCATTTGTTCAAAAAAATATATCAGTTAAAAAAGGCAGGCAAACTTACGGGTGATGAGTTGATTGTGCTCAACGCAGAGCTCCAGTCTCTCACAGATATTTGCGGTGCATGTGAGCGCATTAAGAATACGCCTATCCCCTTTTCTTACAGTGTTTTCCTTAAAAAATTCATTTTCTTTTATGTAATGACATTACCGTTCGGATATGTTTTCAGCATGGGTTATTATGTTGTTCCGGTTGTTACTTTTATTTTTTATGTGCTGGCGAGTCTTGAATTGGTAGCGGAAGAAATAGAAGACCCGTTTGGGATAGATGCAAATGATTTACCTACTGATAAGATTTCAAAGAACATACAAAAGCATGTAGCGGAAATCCTGCATTAAAAAGGCATTATTGTTTTAACAGGGTATCCGCAATATCTCTTATTGTTTTTTGTTTCTTTAAAAGTGGTATTGAGTTTGTGAAGAGTTATTGGTTATTTTTACATCTTTTACATTTTGTCAAGAAAAATATTAAAAATAGTATCACAGGTCTTACTCTCCATACTGCTGTTTGTAGTAGCAGTATGGTTTCTTGTACAGTTAACTCCTGTACAAAACTGGCTGGCACTAAAAATATCAAAGAAAATATCAAAGGATTTAGAAACTGAAGTTTCCATTAAACATGTTGATTTTTCCTTGTTTAACAAAATGCTTCTGGAAGGCGTTTTGGTGAAAGATCAAACCAAAGACACGCTTGCCTATATTGGCCGGGCCGGGCTGAATATTACTGATTGGTTTTTTTTGAAGAAAAAAATAGAGTTGGAATATGTTTCACTGGAACAATCCACTTTTTATCTCCATCGCACCGATAGTATTTGGAACTACCAGTTCCTGATTGATTATTTCGCTTCACCTAAGTCGACAGATTCAACTAAAAAAGGAATTCAGTTAAACCTGAAAAAAGCAGAACTCAAACAGATTTATTTCATACAGAAAGATGAATGGCGGGGTCAAACCATGATAGGTAAGATTGGCTATGCTCTGTTCGATATGAAAGAATTTGATATAGCAAAAAAGTTCATAGAAGCTGAAAGAATTGAAATGCTGTCGCCTTATTACAGCATGTATGCATATAAAGGCAACAGTCCGCAAAAAAAATCAAAGCCTGAAGAAGCCTATCACCTCACAGATGTAGTTGAGCATTGGAATGAAGAGCGCTGGCAGTTTAAAGCTAAAACTATAAAAATTGAAAACGGGGAATTTAGAAATGATGCTACAACAGAACGGGAACCTTATACATACTTTGACGCAGCGCATGTTCAATTCAAAAATATCAACGGGTTATTTACCGACTTTCGTTTTATTGGCGATACCATGCAGGCTACCATTAAGCTATCAGCTAAAGAGCGCAGTGGTTTTGAAATAAAGAAACTGTATGCTGATATGCTCTTTCATACGCAAGGCATGGAGTTCAGGCAATTGGATGTACAAACAAACAAAAGCCGGCTCAAAGATTATTTTGCAATGAAGTTTAGCCAGTTCAACCACGACATGAGCCAGTTTCTTACGCATGTAACTATGGAAGGAAATTTTGATGATAGTGAACTGCATAGTGATGATCTTGCTTTTTTTGCACCCCAGTTGAAAGCATGGAAAAACAGAATCAGTATCAAGGGAAAAATAAAAGGAACGGTGAATCATCTCAAAGGAAATGATATCGTTATTACTACTTTAACCCGTACGGCTTTTGATGGCAATTTTACAATGGATGGGTTGCCCAATATGAATGAAACCTTTCTTGATATTAAAGCCAACCGCCTTGAAACCAGTTATGCCGATGCTTCAAAAATTTATCCGGCTTTAAGAAAGATAACTGAACCTGCTATTTCAAAAATTAATTACCTGCGTTTCAAAGGCTCCTTTACGGGTTATTTGAAAGATTTTGTAACCTATGGAACAATTAATACCAATTTAGGAACGCTGGTTACTGATATAAATCTCAAACTGCCTTCAGGAGGGGATGCTGTTTACTCAGGAAAAATCAAAACCAGTGGATTTGAATTGGGGACTTTTATTAAAGATCCATTGTTTGGCAGAATTGTCATGGATGGCACAATAAAAGGAAGAGGCTTTAATCCACGTACATTATTTGCAGAAGTAGATGGAAATATTAGTTCTTTTCAAGTTAACGGCTATACTTACAGAAATATTGATGCCAAAGGTATTTATGAAAAGCGGCAATTTGATGGTTCTTTAGTAGTGAACGACAGCAATCTCAATGTAAATATTACAGGCCTTTTCAACCTTAATAAAGATACTCCTGTTTATAAGGTCACAGGCGATATTTATAATATCAACTTTAAACCATTAGGATTATCAAAAAACAATCTTTCACTCAAGGCTTTTGTTGATCTTAATTTCATAGGCAAAACCATTGATGATTTTTTGGGAACGGCCAAAATTCAAAATGCATTATTAACAAAAGATGGCGAACCATTGTCATTTGAATATCTCACCTTGTCTTCTGTTTATATTGGTGGAAAAAAAATACTAACTTTTCAGAGTAACGAAGCAGATGCAAACCTGAGTGGCAACTTTAATATCAGGGATTTACCGGCAACCGCCACCTCTTTTTTACATAACTATTTCCCTGCTTATATTCCGGTTCCAAACAGACAGGTACTGAACCAGGATTTTACATTTGATATCGTTACCAAAAAAATTGCCCCATTTATTGATTTATTCGATTTGCCTGTAAATGGTTTTGATAACAGCACAATCAGTGGCAGAATCAGTACAATTGAGAACAAGTTCAACCTGCAAACCAATGTACCTTCTTTTAAATACAATAACATTGTATTTAACAATGCCATCATAACCGGCACAGGTAATTATGATTCTTTAAATCTGCAGGGAACATTGGATGAAGTAAAATTAAACGACAGCATCAGCTTGCCTCAAACACAGTTTAAAGTAACCGCAGCAAACAATACAGGAATAGTAAGTATTAAAACAAAAGCATCTCAAACATTAAAAGATGCGGATCTTAATGCACGCATCAACACCACCAGGGAAGGTGTTGGTATTGTGTTTCAGCCATCTACACTTGTTATCAATGAAAAAATATGGACCATTGAGGACAAGAGTAATTTGTTTATTGGCAAATCAAAGATCAGTTCCGACGGCATGAAGCTTACTTCGGGTACAGAAGAAATATTTGCTTATACAAAACCATCAGATACAGGTAATGATGAAGATTTTATTATTGAAGTAAAAGAAGTACACATTGAAGATATCATTCCCTATTTCTTAAAAGACCCCAGACTTGAAGGTGCTTTTACCGGAAGAATTGACATCCTCAATCCGTATGGCAAAATGAGTATTGAAGCAAATTTATCTGCACAAAAATTCAGATTCAATAATGATTCCATAGGTGTTGTGAAACTTAGTGGTAATTATAATCCCACAACCGGCGATATCAATACCGAAATCATTTCAACTAATGAACTGAATGACTTTATCATCAGCGGCAAGATCAATATTAAAGATTCAAAGAATCCTGTAATTGACCAGGTAGCTGATGTTAAAAGTATGCAACTCGGTATACTTCAGAAATACCTTGCAATTATCATGAAGGACATGAAAGGCACCGCTAGTGGGTTGATCAGGATTACCGGTAGTACAAGAAAACCACAACTGATTGGAGATGTAAAATTGAGTAACACTTCTTTTGTACTTGATTATACCAAATGTCTCTACTCCATCACTGAAGGAACTGTCATAAAATTCAGTGAAGGCCAAATTGATTTTGGAAGTATTCAATTAACAGATAGTGCTAACCGAACGGCAACTTTCTCAGGGAAGCTGTATCATGAGTTTTTTAAGGATATGGCTTTTGATATGGATTTTAGAGCCAATGATGAAAAACGTGGATTCCTTGTATTGAATACTGAAAGGGAAGATAATAGTTTGTTTTATGGGCATGTTGTTGCCAATGCGAGTGGCAGTGTTTCAGGGCCATCAAACAACATTATTTTAAAATTACGTGCCGAGCCTACTGATAGTTCAGATATGTTTTTACCTACTTCTGATGCCAGGGTTATGGGTACAGCCGATTTTATCGTCTTCCGTAAATATGGTGAGGAAATGAAAGTGGAATCACAAGTAAAAGAAGTATCAAGCTTACTAGTTGATATGGATATCATTGCCAACCCGCTTGCAAAAATAAATCTCATTCTTGATGAAACAACCAATGACATTATTCAGGGACAGGGAAACGGCTTCCTCAATATCCGGGTGGGCACTTTTGAACCAACTACTATGAATGGCAGGTTTGATATCACCAAGGGAAAATATACATTTAACTGGCAGGCACTCATTAAGAAACCATTTGATATTAGCAGGGGAAGCATTGAATGGAATGGTGATCCTTATGATGCAAGAATAAATATTGATGCCAATTATGTTGTAAAAGACATTACCCTTCCTTCTGAATTTGCTACCGGTTGCAGCAACACCAGGAATGATATTAATGTAATTGGCAATTTGTCCAATACATTAAAAAACCCGATCATTAATTTCAGGTTTGAACTGCCTCCTTATCACCCATGCCGTAATAATCTTTTAACCATTAAAAGCTTTCAACAATTATACACCAACTCGAATGAATTGAATAACCAGGTATTTTCTTTGTTGTTTTTCAATCAATTTATTTCAACCTCCAATACAGCAAGCGTAGGAAGCAATATTGGAGGAAACGTACTTGCAAGTGCAGCTGGTACCATTTCAGAGTTTATTGCCCAACAGGTTTTAACAGGCCTTGGAGCTGCTTTGAGAAATATTCCCGGAATTAGTAAACTCAAGTTAGATCCTTATGTAACATTTACACCTGGTCTCATTTCGGGTACAGAGGCGCAATCGGGTGGCTTTTATGGAACTGGAAGTTTTGGAGTTACAAAAAGACTATTAAATGGTAAGTTACTTTTAAAAGCAGGTGGCGCTGTATTGGTAAACACCGGCCAGTTTTCTAATACTCAAAACAACAATCAACTTACTCCTGATATTACTTTGGAGTGGCTAATTACCCCTGATGGTAAATTACGTATTATTGGTTTTTATCGTAGTACTTATGATATACAATTTCAAACTGCCAAACGTACCGGAATCAGCTTTTCTTATATAAAAGATTTTGATTAGCCGTTTATTTCAAAATTTCATGGCCTAGTTTATCTCTCTTTGTTTCAAGGTATTTTTGATTGAACTCATTGGGCGTAATTCTTATGGGAACTGTTTCAACAATTTCCAAACCATATCCCAGTAAGCCCGCCCTTTTTTTAGGATTATTACTGATGAGTTTGAGTTTTGAAATATTAAGGGTGCGGAGTATTTGTGCACCTACCCCATAATCTCTTGCATCCATCGGTAACCCAAGATGAATATTTGCTTCAACCGTATCCATGCCCTGTTCCTGTAATTTGTAAGCTTTTAACTTGTTGAACAAACCAATGCCCCTGCCCTCCTGGTTCATATATAAAATAACGCCTTTGCCCTGCTCTTCTACCATTTGCATAGCACCATGTAACTGATCACCGCAATCACATCTTAAAGACCCAAGAATATCGCCGGTGAAACAGGATGAATGAACACGTACCAAAACAGGTTCATCATTTTCCCATTCTCCTTTAATTAAAGCCAGGTGTTCCTGTCCGGTTTCTTTTTCTTTAAAAGCGATTAAATGAAAATGCCCGTATTTAGTTGGCATTTCAACCCGAACAATTTCTTCAATTAAAGAATCCGTTTTTAACCTGTACTCAATAAGATCTTTAATGGAAATGATCTTTACATTAAATTGCCCGGCAATCAATTCCAATTGTGGTAAGCGTGCCATAGTACCATCTTCATTCATAATTTCAACTAGTACACCTGCGGGTTCAAGGCCGGCTAATCTTGCCAGGTCAATGGTTGCTTCTGTGTGTCCGGTACGTCTTAAAACTCCTCCTTTCATGGCCCTTAGCGGAAAAATATGACCGGGTCTTGCCAGATCTTCAGGTTTTGTATCGGGGTTGATAAGTGCCTGGATTGTTTTAGCCCTGTCCTGGGCTGATATACCGGTGCTTGTTCCCTGCCCTATTAAATCAACAGAAATAGTAAAAGCCGTTTCATGTAAAGAAGTATTGGAAGAAACCATGGGTTCCAGGCTCAGCTCCTGGCAGCGATCATCAGTAATTGCGGCACAAATCAATCCACGACCATTCTTACTCATAAAATTGATGACTTCGGGAGTTGCAAATCTTGCAGCGATAATAAAGTCGCCCTCATTCTCTCTGTCTTCATCATCTACAACGATCAGCATTTTTCCTTGTCTGATGTCTTCAATTGCACTTTCTATAGAATTGAGCATTCGCTTTTTTTGATTTGCAAAGTTAGTTGAATTCAGAAGGCATTTATCAAACCATATGATATAAAAAAATAACTTAAACGATTGTTGCAGCGGGTACTTCAAAGTTGATGTCTGTCTTTACGAATTGTTAATATTTCTTTGATTGTGGAAGGCAAGATTGTTGTTTCTTTGCTCCCGTAAAATAAACTGTATGCCAAAACTCAGAAAATTACTACTTGCGACTGCAGCCGTATTTATTTCCTTAATCAGTGTTGCCCAGGTTACTACCAGTAGCATTTCGGGGAACATAAAAGACAAGAACGGAGCCCCCTTGGAAGGGGCAACGGTTACCGCAACCCATTTGCCCACCGGTACAGTGTACAACTCCATTTCAAAGAAGGGAGGTATTTTCAATATCCCCAATTCCAGGATTGGTGGACCTTACAGATTAAAAGTTGAATTTGTTGGTCAGAAAGCTTATGAAATTGAAGGATTTAACCTTTTACTAGGTGAACCTTATGATATTAAGGTTGATATGAGTGAGGATATAAAACAAATTACAGAAGTAGTAGTTACTGGAGGCAAAAGGAGAGGCTCTGTTGAAAAAACAGGTGCGTCCACAAATATCAGCAACCGGATGCTTACAACAATTCCAACTATTAACCGCTCAATTGCCGGTTTTACAGCCTTAACTCCTCAAGCAAACGGAAACAGTTTTGCAGGCAGAGATGGCCGCTACAACAACCTTCAAATTGATGGGGCGAATCTCAACAACAATTTTGGTTTGAGTAATGATCCTTTACCCGGCGGTTCGAACCAACCCATATCACTCGATGCTGTTGAAGAAATTTCTGTAAATCTTTCTCCATTTGATGTTTGGCAAGGCAGCTTCACCGGTGCAGGTATTAATGTAGTAACCAAAAGTGGCACCAATACGTTTAAAGGCAGTGCATATACACTTTTACGTACTGAAAAGATGAATGGCACAAATGCTGCAAGTACAAAAATTACAGGTATTGCAAAGCAAACAAACAATATTTATGGGGCTACTTTCGGCGGGCCAATTGTAAAGAATAAACTGTTTTTCTTTATAAGCGGAGAGTACGAAATTGTTGATCGTCCGGGTGTTACATTTACTCCAAGAGGCGGTTCTGGTATTGGAAATATTTCCAGTACACCCATTGACTCATTGAAAAAGCTTTCTGACTTTTTATTAAGTAAATATGGATACGAAACAGGGGCTTACGATAATTTCCCCAACTTCAAAACTCAAAACTATAAGTTGCTTGGTAAACTTGACTGGAACTTAAGCGGTATACACAAAGTAACATTACGTTACCAGGAAATGGTAGGTTATGATGATGTAATTACAAATAATACATCGATTGCCAATGCCTCGCCTTTTACACCTACCGGTGGTACATCACGTACTTCGTTACCAAATAATCGGTTTGGATTAAACTCCATGGCATTTGCAAATTCTACGTATGCTTTTGATAATATCGTACGTTCGGGTGCTTTTGAAGTGAATAGCTCTAAGAGTGGTAACTGGGCCAACCAATTTATTTCTACATTTACCTATGTAAGTGCAACACGCAGTACGCCCAGTAAGTTGTTTCCATTTGTTGATATTTTTAATGGTGCAGGTTCAAACTACATGAGCTTTGGTGTTGATCCATTCACTAATAACAATGATGTTAAGAACAGGATTTTTAATATTACCAACAACTTTAAATACTATGCCGGTAAGAACACCATCACCATTGGTGCAAGTTACGAGCAGCAATATTTAGGTAATATGTTTATGCCGGGTTCACAAGGGCATTATATTTACAGCACGCTGGATGATTTTATAAATAACCGTCCTCCGGTATTTTACTCTTACACCTTTTCATTAATTCCCGGTAAGCCGGCTGTTTATTCTGCTGAATTAAAAACCGGGCAGATCTCTGCCTATGTGCAAGATGACATCAACGTAAATGAGCGTTTAAAAATTACCATTGGTCTCAGAGCTGATCAACCAAATTACCTTGAAAGAGCTTTGGAAAACCCAAACATCAAGGCATTGTCATTCGCTGATGCCAACGGAAAAATGAAAAATTACAGCACGTCACAGTGGCCTAAAGCAGGCATTTTATGGAGCCCAAGAGTTGGCTTCCGTTGGGATGCCGTAGGTGATAAGAGCGTTATCATACGTGGTGGTACAGGTTTGTTTACCGGTCGTATTCCGTTTGTTTGGTTAACCAATATGCCATCAAACAGCTTCATGTATCAGCAAGGTTCTGCAATTACCAGCAGTGCAATATTATCAGGAATTACATTCAATCCAAACGTAGAAGCATATAAAGGGTTATTTACACCAACACAAGGTGTACTTCCTAACAATGCAAATATTGTATTGATAGATCCTGAATTTAAATTTCCACAGGTTTGGAGAACAAATATTGCGGCAGAAAAACGTTTTGTAAATGGTTGGAGCGTTTCATTTGAAGGGTTGTTTACAAAAGATGTGAACGCCGTAAAAATGCGTAATGCAAACCAAAAACCTCCTGATGCCCGTTTTACAGGTACTGATAACCGACCTTATTATACCCAGGCAAATGCTACCGGTCGTAGAATTTATTCAAACATCGGTTCTGCTATTATTCTGGAGAACTCGAAGAAAGGCGGGGGTATAGCTTTAACAGCACAAGTTACTAAAACATCAACGAAAGGCCTATCAGGTTCATTTGCATATACATATACTGCTGCTTGGGATATTACATCAAATCCCGGTTCTATTGCAAACTCTACTTGGTTGGGAAACGCTGCTGTTGGTACTCAAAATGATGAGGAATTAGCTTACGGCGGAAATGCAATCCCTCACCGTTTTGTTGCTTATGTTAGTTACCGTGCAGAATACATTAAACATCTTGCAACTACGGTTACATTATTTTATCAATCAAGCAACCAGAGTAATTATAGCTTTATTACCAATGGTGATCTCAATGGTGATGGTAACAGTTCGGATCTGATGTATATTCCAAAGGATCAGAGTGAAATGAACTTTGTTGCTATAACCGGTGCAAACCCATGGAGTATTCAGGCACAAAAAGATGCGTTTGATAAATACATCAATGCTTCTCCTTACCTACGCAAACGCCGTGGTCAGTATGCTCAACGTAATGCAGCTTTACAACCTTGGGTACACACATTAAACCTAAACTTCCAGCAAGATGTGTTTACGAATATTGGTAAAAGAAGACATACGTTTCGCTTCCAGGCCGACGTATTGAACTTTGCCAATATGATTAACAAGAACTGGGGTATACGTTACCTCAATACTTTAAGCGGAAATAACCCATTACAAGTGAATGCAATTACAAATGGCGTTCCTTCCTATCGTATGACTTTATTAAACGGACAATTGCCAACAACTCCATTCCAGATCAACCGTTCCCTGGCGAGCACCTGGAGTGCACAACTTGGTTTCCGTTATATTTTCTAATATCACTGGTTATTCAAAAAAAGAAACCCCCACGGTAGTACCGTCGGGGTTTCTTTTTTTGATGCTGTTCATGTATTAAACTAAAAAAAGTGGTTACCCACTATCTATACTTTGATCGATAAATTTATCATTACTTTTTTAACCCCCAACCCCATTCCAGAAATGTTGGAAATGCTTTGCCCCATGTTGGTACATCATGGCTCCCATCTTTCAGTTCCAGATATTTAATAGCATGATCATGGTAACCTTTTTTCTTCAGTTCTGTGATCAAATCAATTGCATCGTCAATTGAATCAATTATACCATTATTGTTCCTGTCTTTTTTTTCATCCATTAACCCTGTTTGAAAAAAGAATTTCAACCATGGAGCCGCAACTCCCGATCTAATCTGGTTGTGCATTATGCGATCTGCTTCATCTGTATAACCAGCTTCATAAGCTTTTTGCCTCCACCACAACGATCCTGAAAAAACACCTGCTGTATAAAACTCTTGCGGATGATTCCAAACGATATCCAATGCCATCAAACCGCCTAAAGAAAAACCGGCAAAGGCTTTTTCTTTGAATCGGGATACCTGGTACTTTGTTTGCAAAAAAGGAAGTAACTCTTCAAGAATAAATAAGGTATAGTTGGATGCTAAAGCCCCCCGCCCATTATAATCGGCCTGGCCTGCAATACCATATTCCATTCTCCGCTCAGGTCCGCAATGAATTCCAACACAAAGTACAGAAGCAATTTTCTGTTCATTATACAATCGTTCAAGTATTTCAAAAAAAGGCATTTTGGGAAGATCCTGACCATCATTGATGAGAAGCAAACTCATCGTTTCATTTACCGTTGCATGTTTGGGAATATAAAAATCAATTTTTACTTCCCTGTTTAAATAGTCGGAAATGATGTGTGCGGTTTCAATAAGGATATTCGTCGTTTTCTCCATAAGCATATTTTCAAAAGTACTTAATTACAGTAAAATAATTTTGAAACCCATTGTAAATCTTACAAGATTGTGTGCTATATTGATGAAACAAAAAATAAGCTAAGAAACATGTCACCATATTTAATTAACAGACTAAAGAAAACAGTATGAAGAAGATTGGTATCCTTCATGGAAAAGAACGTTCTTTTCCAACGGCTTTTGTAGAAAGAATCAATAGTAAAAATATTGAAGGCATTGTTGCAGAGCCCGTTCAAATAGATAAAGTAATACAGGGAGTAGGCAATGGTTATGCCGTCATCATTGATCGCATTTCACAGGATGTACCACATTACCGTGCTTATTTAAAGAACGAAGCCCTCACAGGAACAGCTGTCATTAATAATCCGTTCTGGTGGAGTGCTGATGATAAATTTTTTAATAACTGTTTGGCTACCAGAATTGATGTTCCGGTTCCTAAAACGGTTATCCTGCCATCAAAAGACAGGCCCGATGATACCGGCGATGAATCATTCAGTAATCTTGCTTATCCCATGGATTGGGAAGGAATGTTCAACTACATTGGTTTTCCTGCTTACATGAAACCATATGCAGGAGGCGGATGGAAGAATGTTTACAAGCTAAATGATGCCAATGATTTTTTTGAAAAGCATGCAGAAACAGGGCAACTGGTCATGTTGCTGCAGGAAGAAATTGTGTTTGAAGAATATTACCGTTGTTATTGTATAGGTCGTAAACATGTACGCATCATGAGTTACGAGCCCCGCAATACACACCTTCTCCGGTACGTGGCCGATTTTAAACCATCACCTGAAAAATTACAGATGATGACTGAAATTGTTTTGCGTATCAACAATTTTCTGGGTTATGATTTTAATACGGTTGAACTGGCATTGAGGAATGGTGTTCCCTATGCTATTGATTTCTGCAACCCTGCACCCGATGCTGACCTTGCAAGTGTGGGACAGGATAATTTTGATTGGGTGGTAGAAGCATCAGCCACTTATGCTATTGAAAGAGCCATTGAACAAAAAGAAGGAGCAGATAATTTAACCTGGGGCGAATACATTAAACGTGGAGCCAATAAAGTTCCCTTGTATTAATTCATGTTTACTATTTATAACGATAGCACCAATAAATTTGAGGAAGTAAAAGAACCAAGTTCTATGCCCCGGATGACACGATTGTTTCTAAAGCAATAGATGGTTTTCAAATAAGTGTAACAGATATTTTTCAAATCAATTAACAAACAATGGGTATTATTAATTATAAACAATTTACACTGGGTGTTGAAGAAGAATATATGGTGTTTGATCCTGCTACAAGGGAGCTCAAAAGTCATGAGCAGAAGATTGTAATTGAAGGGCAAAAGCAGATTAAGGATAAAGTTAAAGCAGAAATGCACCAGGCTGTTGTGGAGGTAGGAACAGATATTTGTAAAGATATTGATGAAGCCTTTGAAGATGTTTCGCTGTTGCGTAAAACCATCAGCAATATTGCAGGCGATATTGGTTTAGCTGTTGGTGCCAGCGGAACACATCCTTTCAGCCATTGGCAGGATCAACTTATTACTGATCATGTTCGGTATAATCAAATTGTAAATGAACTCCAGGAAGCGGCAAGAAGTAATCTAATTTTTGGTTTGCATGTGCATGTAGGAATAGAAAACAGAAAACTGGCAATCCACCTCGCTAACTCTGCCCGTTATTTTTTGCCACATGTTTACGCTCTCAGCACCAACTCTCCCTTCTGGGAGGCAAGGATGACTGGTTATAAATCTTTTAGAACAAAAGTATTTGACAAGTTTCCACGCACAGGAATTCCTGAATATTTCGATAGCATTGAAGCCTATGAAAATTACGTATCGCTGCTCATAAAAACGAATTGCATTGACAATGCAAAAAAAATCTGGTGGGATCTGCGGGTGCATCCGTTTTTTAATACAATTGAATTCCGTATTTGTGATGTACCCATGACCGTGATGGAAACTACGGCCATCACTGCGTTGTTCCAGGCTATTACTGCCAAGCTCTATAAGCTGCGGAATAAGAACATGAATTATATTCAATACCAGCGTGCATTGATCAATGAAAATAAGTGGCGTGCCAGCCGCTATGGGATTGATGGTTACCTGATTGATTTTGGTAAAGAAGAGGAAACCAACACCAGGGCACTGATTTATGAGTTACTTGATTTTGTGGATGATGTGGTTGATGAATTGGGATGCAGGCCAGCATTGAACTATATTCCAATAATGCTGGAAAATGGAACAGGTGCAGACAGACAATTGAAAATATATGAACAAACAAAAAGCCTTGAAAGCGTAGTTGATTATATTGGCGCACAGTTTCTTGCCGGTATATAATTATTCTTATAAATTTTTAAAGGCAACATTTTAAAAAACCAGTGCCTTTTTTTATTGATCAAAATAAGCTACCGTTCCGCCAACCCATACTTTATCCTGATTATAACGTACACCAATCATTTTCCCTTTACTCATTCGTGCAAGATTGGTTGCAAGATGAGGCCTTGCATCACCATCAAGCCATACATACATCATGCGCAGTTCCACTTTGGCAGGGTCATCAGGTGTTTGAATAACTTCTGCATATTTTACTTTGCGTTGAATAATAAAATTTTCAGGATCATCAATTGCATCAATATCTTCTTGTGTAATATCAATCTTTACTCCCTGCCCGGCATAGGAGAATAAAGGTTTCAACACATAATTTTCCAATCCATCGGGTAATTCTTTTACTTCATTTAAAAAGAATGTTTGTGGTACATAAGGATGATTGATAAAAGGCAACGTGTATTTACTGATACGGTAAAACCAGTTGGGATGAGGCATCCATTCAACATCAAGATCCTGGGTTATATCTACAACATCACCTAGTGTTGCTTTATTGGCTTTAAGATCATCAAAGATGATGCGGTTGTAAATACGTTTGATTTCAATCTTCCTTTCATCTTTGAGGTAATATAATTTCTTTCCCTCCTGTATCAGCTTGGTTAAGCAAACCACTTCAATACCAGTGTAATCTTTTGTACAATAAAAATCAATTCTTGTTTTTTGTTCTTCGGGTTTTATTTCAAGCAGTATCACATTTTCAACAGGTAAATTTCCAACAAGCAAATTCCGAAGCATAGTAATATAGCTTTGCTTATTATAACCGTTGAAATAATGACTATAGTTGGATGGAATGGGAAAGTGACGTTCTACAACTTCAGGATAATATACCTGGAAACCATACATGGTTGGGAAGCCCTGCATTTCAATTAACTGTGGTTCCAAATCACCGTTATCATTGATGCAAATACCAAAATCAAATGAAATCATGTGTGCGATCTTTACCTCGTTTGGCACTTTTTCTCCTGCAGGAAAAGATTTTTCTGTTAACGCTGAAAATGCAGGATCACAAATCACATCAACAATTGCTTCACAAGCATCCATTACTTTCTGGGTAAATCCCTTATCAACAAATACAGGTGTTTCACATACACGAAATTCAATGTGGCCCGGATGCAGGCTGTGGAGATCTTTTAAAAAGGCTTCATATTTTGCTACGGAAAAATTTTCATTAAATGCTTTACGTAATAAAGGAACCATAAAAGACGATTTGTCTTCTAAAAATATTTGATTTTAAGGAGAATAGAGAAACATTTTAAACAGAAACAATATCCATAGATAAAACCGATTGATGGAGGAAATTCGGTATTATGTGGGAATACGTTAATAATATTTTATCAGGATCCTCCAAATGCTCAATCATGCTTTTCCATTTTTCATAGCCATAATTATCAACAACGGTTTTCTTTTTCTCTTCTGTTTGGAGGTACATGCTCATACCAATGGCATCAGCTTCGGGGTGAAATTGCGTACCAACCATATATTCATTAAACCGTATGGCCATGACAGCTCTTTCTAATGCAACATGTGGTCTGTCTTTTTCAATACATAACAATTTTGCTCCAATTTCCTTCAAATGCTTATGATTTGGTTCTACAACCTGGTAGTCACGGCTATCAACCCCATAGAAAGGATCTCTCAATCCATTAAAAATAATTTCATTATCTGACCCGTTAATTAAATGAACAGGAAATACACCAAACGCCGTAGACTTTCTTTCACAAACATTTCCAATTTCAAAGTAACGGCATGCCAGTTGAAAGGAATGGCAAATAAAGAACACATGTTTTTTCTGTTCCTGCAAGGGATTATCGTTCCATTCTTTTACTGAAGTGATCCAGTTGAAAAACTTATTTTCCCATTCAGTTCCTTTACTTTGCAATGGGCTGCCAGGGCCACCTGAAGAAATATAAATATCATAGGAGAGATCGGGTAAGTCAGCCTTCCCTCTTACATCAAACTCATCCCATTCCAAATGAAGATGATAGGTATCAGCAAATTGATTCAGAATTTCACGGAGGCAGCGCATACCCTGGTTTGGAAACCCGTCGTACAGATCAAGAATTGCTACCCGAACATGTTTTGCATTCACACCGCTCATGAATGCAAAATTATTGAAAATTTAATGTTTAAACAGGTTTTCATCTATCCACAAATGTGGAAATAAAAAAGCCCCCCGATTTACCGGGGAACTTGACCAACTGCTTAAGAGAAAAGATTACAGGCTGTTTAAAAAATTAATAATAGAAGACAAGCTCGAAAGCTCAGGTTTAATGAATGAAACCGTATTGGTTGATATAACTTCTGCTTTAGCTCCTAAATAATAACTGCTTCCTACTTTTGAAATAGCTACAAATTTTACCTCTTGGTTTGTAGGAATATTCGGAAATGAAAAATTGCGGGTGTTAGCGTTGCCTGATAATTGTACAACTGTGCGGCTGTTTTTAAAGACCATATAAACGGCTGTGTTTGCATTCGAAAATAAATCAGGAACAACAGCTTTTACTTCAACTCTTGGCTGTAATGCTTCCAATGGCCGGCCCACATGTACCCAACCTGTTTTAGATGTTTCTAACACATAGCCTTTTGCTGCCGGGTTGATATTTGTTGAATCCCACAGCTTCACTGTTGAGTTATCAGTTGCTAGTTCCCAGTTAAATAACAAAGAGTTGGTAACAACAGTTGTATTACCAAAGAACACGCTCATGCCCTGCTTTGGTGCTGCATCACGATAACGGATACTCAATTTTTTATTACTTGCTAAAGTTACCGGCAGGCCATTAGATGTTAGTTTGATATGCAATGCCCCACCCGATTCAAGTGGATAACGATTGGTACCTGTGGGAACACCGTAGCGAATAAAATCTCCCTTTTTCTGTAACAGTACATACTCAATTTTCAGTGCGCCTGCTAACGCTATTCCATTTAGTAAAAGGCCGTTTAATGGAAACGAGAGCTGAATACCTGTACTTGTAGTAACAAGTGTATCAAGCAATAAATTACCCACCTCCTGAACACTGAAACTTCCTGCCAGGCTTTTGGATAAGATGAGCACTTGTGAATTGGCGGTAACATTGGTTGTCCAGGCGCTATCTAATTGCTGCCCATCATGAGGCACAAATTCATTTGTGTCTTTTTTGCAGGAAGCAAAAAGTAAAACTGCAAGGAGAACATTTGTAATAAATAATTTCTTCATAATCTGGATTTAAAATAGGTGCCTTTCCTGGTTTGCTTATTCTGGAAACATCCGTACCTATTTGATACTTATTTTATCTGTACCGCTGCCTTTCATTAAATAAATTATAGCGGACGCCTAATTGCATACCTGTAGTTGTATAGCGTTGATTTACAAAATTGGTGCTTTGCGTTACAGGCTTAAAATTGTACCTGAAATAAGGCTCAGCAAAAATCTGAAGCCGTTCATTCATACGTTTGTAAACTGCAAAGCTTGCAAACACACTTATCCCGATATTACTGCGCCAGTTATTTGGTCCGCTTCCTTTTGCGGTTGAAATTTTTACCGGATTAAAGGTTGTATCCAGCACTTCGCCACGATAAAAGGAAACGATATTAAACACTGGTCCGGCATTCACGGAAAACGCCAATATTTCAGGGTTTCCAAACTCATAAGAAAATATAACAGGAATATCAATAAATCGATAGCGGTTATAGGTTGTGCGATAACGAGTACCGCTCTGTTCAAAATAAGTAGTATCTCTGATGAATAAAGTATCGCCAGGTGCCCTGATGACGGTTCGTATAGTTATGATTTGTGTAAGCTGTTTTTCATTTTCATTCACAATTTTTAAACACTCATTGATCTGCGAATAATTAACACCGGCTTTGAGTAAGGTTTTCTCTCCTATATTTTTGGCTATCCTTACACCGGCACTAAAACCATTTCGGTTGTCTTCACTTGTTCTGCGTTGTGCGATATAATTATTGAGATTAGCAGAATTTGAAAAGCTCCTCATAGTATAATCGGGTGAACCATATACTTCAATATATAAATCATTACGACGGGGTCCATTGACGGTAGGGCAACTTGGTCCAATAGTTCTTTGAGGAACATTACCAATACGAAAGTCTTTTAAAGAATTTTTATAGGCAGCCCTATTTGTAAAACTTAAAACAAATTCTTTTGCTGCTGTTTGTTCACTCGATTGAACAGGTGAATGCATTAAATTACCTGTTTTATCAGCTTGTATTTTTTGCTGTGAATTAATCTCCGCATTATTTTCTTTAATGAGTGCGTTGCTTTGTTTTTTAATTTTTAATGGAGCCGCAACATCACCAGGAGAAGTATTATTTATTTCAACGGGTTCATTCTTACCTGCTTCTGTTTGTTGAACAGGGCCTTGAGTGAATGCAGGATTTACATGATCCTGTTTTTCTATAACTGTATTGTTATTAGTTGCAGATGAGCCTGGTTGTTTTTCATCATTTTCAGTTTGTACAGTGTTGGATGTTTTATTAGAATGGTTTGTATCTTTTTGTTCAGTAGTTGTTGTAAGTGATTTCTCCTCGTTACTATGTTTTATAACAGAATTCCATGTAAGATAAACCATGCCAGATAAGGTTAAAAGCACAATGCCGGTTAACCAGAAACGTTTGTAAAAGAAGAAGCCTTTTTTATCGTCTTTTTCTTTTTCAAGAATGCGTTCCCATACATGCATGGGTGCACCTGAGTTATGTTGACCCAGTTTGTCTTTTACGAAGTCATCAAATAATTTGTCTGTCATACCGCAATGCTTTTTTGCATTTTGAGAATTTCATTTTGTAAATACCTTCTTGCTTTTACCAATTGAGATCTTGATGTACTGTCTTTTATATGCAGCATCACCGCAATTTCTTCATGGCTGTATCCTTCAATGATATGGAGGTTAAATACCAGCTTATACCCTTCAGGTAACCGATGGATGAGTTTCAATAATTCTGCTTCATTGAGGTGGGTATAGGCTGAAGGCTCTATTCCGCCCACATTGGCTGCTTCAGGTTGCACCTCATCATACTTCATTTTCTTTTTTTGACAGTATTTCAAAGCTGTATTTACCACAATTCTGCGAATCCATCCTTCAAACGACCCCTCAAACTTAAATTGTGAAATATTCCTGTAAACTTTTATGAATGCATCCTGCAGCATATCCTCGGCTTCCATCCTATCAATAGCATAACGCAGGCAAACAGTCATCATCTTACCGGCAAAGCGTTCAAACAGCTGTTGCTGGCATTGCTGATCATTTTTGATGCAGCCATGGATTAGTTGGTGGTCGGTTAATATCAGAATTGGATGGTTAATTTTTAGGAATAGATGCCTGTACATTCATCTTTCGCTGCCCGGCAAGCTAAATACCTGAAACAAAACTAAGTAAAACTAAAAAGGGCAGCAATAGCTACCCTCGATTATGTCAGAAATTAAAATTTACATACCTATATCCATCTTTTTCTGCTTCAGGCTGTTTAACGATGGATCCATTTCAATGGCCTTATCGCACAATGCCATGCCTTTATCTTTCTGCCCCATTTTCTGGTAACACATACCAATCATATATAATGCTCTTGCATTCTTATTGTCAGCCTGCAGCACCTGGTCCCAGTTATTAATCGCATCCTGGTAACGGCCACCCTTATATTGCGATTCAGCAAGTGTATACCTGATAGAAACACTGCTGGGTCTTTTTTCAATAGACTTTTCAAGCATTTCTGTTGACTTGGCAAAATTTCCAATGTTCATATAGCAGTATGCAACACTTTCGAAATAATCAGCATTCTGGGTCCAACCACGTTGTGCAGCAAGTTCAAACATTGCAATGGCATTCTTATCATCAGGAATGGCATAATAAACCATGGCCATTTCAAATACATACCGTGCATTTTTCTGATCAATATTCGATGCCTTTTGATAATAAGGAATGGCCTGTTTGTAACGCTCCATTTCCAGGTAACTGCGGCCAATGGTATAAAACAGAACGGCGTTCATAGTATCTGTTTCAGCAGCATATAACAAACGGTTGATGGCCATGGGATAATTTTCAAGATAATAATTGCTCATGCCTGCTATATAATGCATGGGTTTATCCTTGTGAAGTTTTTCCCATTTCTCGGTAAAGCTTAATGCATCCTGATGACGGCCCAGGTTAAAATATAAATTTGCTAATTGCTGAAAAGTAGCTTCATTGTTGGGTTCAAGCCTGTGCCATCTGGTAAAAGCATCTACAGCCTGGCGATAGTTACGGCTTTCAATACCGTATTCTCCCATTTCTTTAAGTGCGTTAATATTTGTAGTGTCTAATTTAACCGCCTGTTCAAAGAGATTAATGGCTAATTGAATGCGGCGTTCGTGCTTGGCAACAATGGCTCTTTGTAAAACTGCATTTGAGCTGTCACGGTTTTGTGACATGGCGTCGGAGAAGGCAAACAGAGTAAGGGAGGTAAGGATGTACCAGGTTTTCATGGAATTGATTTTTGGATATGTTGTAAAATTAGCAATAATAAAATTATGCACAAGCGTAGTTCTACTTGCATAAATCCTGCCAATTTTCCTGTAAATAAGGGTTTATTTTACGAAGACAGCACCCAACGGAGGTAAATTCAGGTTCAATTCATACCATTTTGCTTCCTCATCAGTTACCCTCACTTTAATTTCAGCATTATATACATCACCCGTTCCCCAATACTTTTTATCATTGCTGTTAAAAATCTCTTTCCAGTTTTGTTTTCCCTGAACATGCACTTTCCAATCAGTATGTACTACCGAGGTCATGTTCAGGATAATTAAAATATCGTCTTCTGTTTTCTTCCCTTTCCGTTTAAATACGATTACTGATTCACTTCTGTGATTAAGATCAACCCATTCAAATCCAGAATGGTTGAATTGATTTTCATACAAAGCAGGCTCATCTTTTAAAAGATGACAGAGAACTTTTACACATTCTTTAACTCCTTTATGGGATTCAAACTCCAACAAGTCCCATTGCAATTCACTTTTATGATTCCATTCGCTGGTTGCACCAAATTCGTTTCCCATAAATAATAATTTACCACCGGGATGTGCAAACATGTAGCTATACATCAAACGGAGATTGGCGAATTTCTGCCAAACATCTCCGGGCATTTTATAAAGCATGGGGCTTTTGCCATGTACTACTTCATCATGACTGAGCGGCAGCATAAAATTTTCATCATAATAATACGCCATGCTAAATGTAAATTGATCCTGTTGATGCTGCCTGTAGAATGGGTCTTGTTTAAAATATTTCAACGTATCATGCATCCAGCCCATCATCCATTTCATACCAAAACCTAAACCATCTGCAAAAGTGGGTTTGGTTACACCCGGCCAATCGGTAGCTTCTTCAGCAATGGTTTGTGCATCGGGTAAATCACGGAAAATAGTTTCATTGAGATCTTTGATAAAAGCAATGGCTTCTAAATTTCCATCACCGCCAAATTCATTGGGTTCCCATTGCCCTGCTGTTCTTGAATAATTTAATTTAAGCAAGGATGATACTGCATCAACCCGCATTCCGTCAATATGAAATTGCTTGAGCCAAAACATGGCGCTGCTGATAAGAAATGATTTTACTTCACCCCGTTTGTAATTGAAAATATAACTGTTCCAATCGGGATGGTAACCTTTGCGCATATCGGCATACTCATAGGTATGACTTCCATCAAACATAAACAAACCATGTGCATCATACGGAAAATGTGAAGGCACCCAATCAAGGATCACACCGATCCCTTCCTTATGAAATGCTTCCACCAATTGCATGAATTGCTGCGGCGTTCCGTAACGTGATGTAGATGCAAAATAGCCTGCTCCCTGGTAACCCCAGCTTCCGTCATAAGGATGTTCCATTACAGGCATCAGTTCAATATGTGTAAAGCCCATCTCTTTAACATAGGGCACCAAATGTTCACGAAAAAAATCATAGCTGTGATAAACCTCTTCGTTATTCTTATCGGGGCGCATCCAACTGGCAAGATGTACTTCATATACACTCCACGGAGCATCTAATCCATTGTGTGTTTTTCTTTTCTCCATCCATTCTTCATCCTTCCATTCATACTCCATATTCCATGTAACAGATGCGGTATTGGGACGAACCTCCCAGTAATTGGCATAGGGATCACCTTTATCTAATTGTATTCCGGCATACCCATGAATATGATACTTGTAATTTTCTCCTTGTAGCATATTTGGAATAAAGCCTTCCCAAATTCCTGATTTATCAAGCCTTACAAAAAGAGGATGACTTTCTTTGTTCCAATTATTAAAACTTCCGAAAACGGAAACGAATGTTGCATTAGGGGCCCATACAGCAAAATAATAACCTGTTACTCCACTCACTTCCATTTGATGCGAGCCAAACAATTCGTAACAACGGTAGTTGTTTCCGTTTTGAAAGTTGGCGATATCATCGCCTTCAAATCGGGAATAATTCCAAACCGCTTTTGATGTATCAACAAAGTGATAATCTTCATATTTTTTAATTGTATTCAATGTTGATTGTGTGTTTAATGTTGGATATGAGGTTGATTCACGGAGAGCTGTTTCAGTTATAGAGTTCGTCGTGGCAGTTGTTTTTGCTTTGGCCATTACGCTGATTTAAAAAGTGATTGCCATTCATATGGAAATATAACACTTTAACATCTTTGTTACATTATCTGTAAGCAAAACATTTTAATATCGCATTACATTATCATCAACCACAACCATGACTTCACCAAAGCTGCTGTTGCTGATCTGTTTCATACTTTTTTGTATAACCAGTATCAGTGCTCAAACAAACTCCATTTCCGGCACCATTACCGATACCAGCACAGGTAAAAAATTAAGCAATGCAGTTGTATCTGTCATCCGTGCAAAAGATACGGTGCTTTCTAAATTTACCCGTACCAATGAGCTGGGCTTTTTTGAAATAAAAGGGATCCCCGAGGGTACCTTCTTTTTAATTGTCAGTTACCCAGGCTATGCCGAATTTTTAGATGAGATTGAAGTAAAAGGCAAAACGGTTTATAAAAAAGAAATCACCATAATTCCTAAGGCCAAACTGCTGGAAGAAATTATTGTGCAACAAAAAATCAGTGCCATCCGGATTAAAGGCGACACAACAGAGTACAAGGCCGATAGTTTTAAAGTGGGTCCCAATGCCAACGTACAGGAACTGTTGAAACGCCTGCCCGGCTTACAGGTAAACTCCAAAGGAGAAATAACTGCCCAGGGACAAAGAGTTGAAAAGATATTGGTTGATGGGGAAGAATTTTTTAGTGATGACCCGGCGGTAGTAACACAAAACCTGCGTGCAGATGTGGTGGATAAAGTGCAGGTGTTTGATAAGAAGAGTGAGCAAGCTGAATTTACCGGTGTTGATGACGGGCAAAAAACAAAAACGATCAACCTGGAATTAAAAGATGATAAAAAGAAGGGATACTTTGGCAAAATTGAAGCAGGTACGGATTTCAATAAATACCGTAATGCTAAGGCTATGATCAATGCCTTTAAAAAGAAACAAAAAATTGCCGCTTATGTAACCAATAACAACACTTCGTTTGAAGGATTGAACTGGAACGAGCAACGCAACTTCGGTTCTAATAGTAATGACAATATGCAAGTAACAGATGATGGTGGCATGATGTTCTGGAACCAGGGTGATGAATTCAGCAATGGAAAAGGGTTACCGCAATCAACTGCGGCCGGAATTGTATATATCAACAAATGGAATAAAGATAAAAGCAGTATCAATGGCAGTTACCAATTTAACGACCAGCAAGTAACAGGTCGCAATACCAGCTTTACACAAACGATTTTACCCGATAGCAGTTTCTCCAACAATACCATTGAGAAGTTTACCAATTTCCGCAGCAGAAATAAATTGAATGCTGTTTATGAATGGCAAATTGACTCCAGCAGTTCATTAAAAGTAAAAGCCAGTGGATCCCTTGTAAATGGTGACAATGAGAATAGCTATATCGGTCAATCCATCAGTGAAAACAATATTATTATCAATGAAATAAACCGCATAACGAAGAGCATAACAGAGAACCGTGATTTTACTTCAGAAATCAGCTGGCGCAAACGACTCAATAAAAAAGGAAGAACGATCAGCTACACAGGCAACTGGAGCAACAACAGTAAAACAGGGAATGGCTTCCTGTTTTCCAATACCCGTTTTTTTGATGAAAACGGACTGCCTGTGCGACAACAGGATCTTGACCAGAACAAAACAAATAAAGAACGCCAGCAGATACTGCAAAACAACCTCATTTATACCGAACCCCTCAGCAAAAAATTGTTTTTAGAATTGACATACCGTAATAATTTCAGTCGCAGCGATGCACAACGTAATACATTTGAAAAACCAATTGCAAGTGACAAATACACTTCAATGGTAGATACATTAAGTAATCATTTCCTTTACCGTGCCGATGATCATAGTGCCGGTTTCTCTTTTCGTTTTACAGAAAAAAAATACATGTTCTCTGTTGGAACCGCCATAGGACGTACCAATTTTGGTTTGGAAGAAATCAACAAAGGGAATAACAGGAATATTGCTTTCACGAATTTATTACCTAAAGCAAACATCCGTTTTACACCCAAAAAGCAAAAAAGTTTTTCACTTACTTATGCAGGCAGTACACAGAATCCGACAATGCAACAGATCAATCCCATTATTGATAATATAGACCCGATTAATATTACCATCGGCAATCCTTTGCTGAAGCAAGCTTTCCGTCATAGCTTTTCGGTTAACATGAATGACTATAAAATCATCAAGAGCCGCAACTTTTATCTTTCCGGCAATTTTTCTTTTACCAATAATGCCATCAGCAGTTCCAATAAGATCGATTCAGGAATAAGAGTGAACCAGGCAATCAATATCAATGGCAATTACAATGGTTCTGTTTGGGCCATGTATGGATTTGAAATTGCACCTTCGGTTAATTTAAATTTCAGAACAAACAGCTCTACCAGCAGACTCGTAAATATTGTAAACGGACAAAAAAATATCAGCAATAATCACAGGATAGGCTTTGGTATTGGTTTAGGGAGATGGAGCGATAAATGGATCAGTTTTGATTTCAGTATTGAACCATCGTACAACTATTCCATCTCATCGTTAAATAAAGCAATTGCCACCAAATACTGGACCCTCAACTCCTACCCTTATCTCTCTATGAAATTCAAAAAGCAGAAATTGTATTTTGATCTCACCGGCGATATTAATATCTATCAGAAAAGCTCTGCTTTTCAAAACCAGCAAAATGTGATTATTATCAATACCTCCATCAAACGCACCTTTACCAAAACGGATGCTTTTGAAATCAAGCTTTCAGTCAATGACATCTTCAACCAGAACCAGGGTATTGAGCGGAACATCAGCAGCAATTTTATTTCAGAATATACATTTCAGAATATCCGTCGTTATGCATTGCTGACCTTAACATGGAATTTTACTAAAAACGGTAAACCTTCAAACAACTTTTAAAGCATGAAATATCTTTTTTTAATCAGCCTGTTTTTCAGTCTTCAATCAACCACTTCTGCACAGGTAAAATTTATCAGCAGCGGGCATATTGAATTTGAAAAAAGAGTGAACCAGTTTTCTTTTTACGATAAAGAAGATGATGAAAGTCCATGGGTAGTTGAAATGAAAAAGGTATTCCCAAAAATGGTGAACGAAATTTATTATCTCGATTTTAATGAACATAAAAGCGTTTATAAACTGGCGAAAGAAAATGCCGATATAAAATATATGTGGGGTCGCAAACCCAGCGAAACGGATGTAACGGTGAAGGAAATAAAGACTAACCAGATTTTATTACAAAGGGATATTTTTGAACAAACCTACCTGGTGAAAGACAGTTTACAAAACTATGAATGGAAGATCAGCAATGAAACAAGACTGATCGCAGGTTTTGAATGCCGGAAAGCTGTAACAAAGATCTGCGACTCTGTTTATATTGTTGCATTTTATACCGATGAAATTACTGTAAGCAGCGGGCCTGAAAGCTTTGGCGGCTTACCCGGCATGATCCTTGGCCTGGCAGTGCCCCGTTTACAAATTACCTGGTTTGCAACAAAAGATGAATTAAAAGAACCTACTGAAGCAATGCTGAACCCTAAACAAAAAGGAAAAACAGTAACCTGGCAGGTATATGAAAAAGACTTGCAAAAAGCCATGAAAGATTGGGGCAAATATGGATCAAAGGTGATGTGGACGAGTTTGCTTTAATTAAACTCCATAAACGTTTCAGGATTTATAATGCTTAGTTCGTAGTAAATACAAAGTTACTAGTTAGAATGAATAACCTTACGAAGTTGACATTGTAAGCCTTTTGTTTGGCAAAGCTCGATTGACCGATACATACGGGCGGGTGATCTGGATTGTAATTATAGTTGGTTCGTGAGACAGGAACCCAGGCGTGGGAAGAAATAAAAAACCGAG
>JBKJNM010000159.1:0-6041 GCA_046593655.1 Lacibacter sp.
CCACCGCAAGCAACCGCCTGCCAACTGTGCGCTGCTGTACCCGGCACCCATGTTGCTGTTCGTAAACCAACGGTTGGAACAGCATAACTCACATCGCCTACATCGGTACTGCCACCACCCGCATCCATTTCTATTTTCAATGGTTTGATCAATGCGGCATTGGTTATAGGAGGAGCAGGAAATCCAAAAGTTGATTGAATCTTATTTCCAAAATCAACTTCAGCAGTTGTGTATTGAATGCCTCCTGTTTTTTCTAAATTCTTTTGCATGATTTCTGCCAGGGTTTTATTCAATAGCAGATCATGTGTGCCACCAATAATTTCATAGTCCATTTTTGTTTCGGTACCTAAGGCTGCACCATTGGCTGCATTCACTACACGATTAAAAATACTTTGTACCTGGTCTCTTTTCGGATGACGCACATAGTAGTACACTTCTGCAAAATCCGGAATTACATTGGGTGCTTTACCGCCATTCGTAATTACATAATGAATTCTTGTTTCCTGCGGGATATGTTCACGCATCATGTTCACCATATTATCCATCGCTTCCACACCATCCAATGACGAACGGCCACGCTCAGGCGAAGCTGCTGCATGTGCAGAAATGCCACGAAAACGGAATTTGGCAGACATGTTTGCCAATGCACTTGTCATGGTAACAGCATTATCATTGCCGGGATGCCAGTGAATAGCAACATCCACATCTTTAAACAATCCTGCTCTTACTAAATATACTTTACCGCTTCCGCCTTCTTCTGCAGGGCAACCAAATACTTTAATGGTGCCGGTAAACTTTTTTTCTTCAATGAGCTTTTTAATAGAAATTCCTGCAGCAACAGAACCAACACCAAAGAGATGATGTCCGCATGCATGACCAGCATCTTTTCCTGCACTTGTTTTTTCAGGTGCATTGGTTTGTGATAAACCGGGTAATGCATCAAACTCGGCAAGAATGGCGATTACTGGTTTACCGCTGCCGTAAGTAGCCACAAAAGCTGTTGGCATACCAGCTATACCACTTTCAACCGTAAAGCCATTTTCCTGTAATGTTTTTTGCAGCAGGGCGCTGCTCTTTACTTCTTTGTAACCCACTTCTGCAAAATCCCAGATCTGCAGGGCCATGTTTTTGTATTGATCGTAATGGGCTTGAATATCTGTGGTTGCCTGTGTCTTAAACTGATCATCTTTTGTAACGACTGGTTTTTTTTGAGCTGACAGACTTAGAGTTAAAAAGAGGCAAAGAAAAGAAAGAAAAGAATTTCTCATGTTGATTGATTTTGTGAACGGGAAGGTAAGAAGCAATGATTAATTACCCTGATAATTATAAGGCAAATAATTTTCCCATTGTTAGGGAGTAAATGTGTCAGCGATGGTTAGTTCAAGCAGTTCCTTAAAAATGCTTTCACCGTTATTGCTGTTAGTGAGAATCAGGACGCCGATTTTGTGTAAACGGTTACGATGAAGAGAAACAGAAAGGGCAGAAGATGCAATTTCATGATAACTATTTTGGTGATGAATATAAGCAGTAATGTTGATGTTTATGAGTAAGGAGTTTCTTCAGGGTTTCTTCTGTTATCCCAAATAGAAAGAATGTATATTTCTTCAGATTTTTCCTGATAGAAAAGGAGGTACTCACGAATAAGTTTTACCCTTACATTTTTAATATTGGTTTTCCTTCCAATATGCGGATGTGCTGCTACGAGTTCAATTGCTTTTTTAATGAGTTTGTTAAGCTTTCTACTGTATGCTGCTGATTGGTTATGCTGTTTCCAGAAGAGCAAGATTTCTTTTCTTTCCTGCTGCGCCCTCGTTGCCCATACTATTCGTTTAGCCATTCGTCAGCTTCTTTATCTGCTTTGTGTGAAGTGATGGTTTGATTATTTTTTACCTGTTCCTGTGCTTCTTCAATTGCTTTTTTCTGTTGATCTGTTACCTGGTAAATTGTTTCAGGTTCCTGTAGTTCAAAAAGGTTGGAAACTTCTTCCAGCAAAGCAGGATCGTTGGTTGCTTTTAATTTATTGATGAGCTTTTCTTTAAGTGTATGAGAATCCATCAGTATACTTTTTATAAAGTTACAATTAGTATGCTGAATTCAAAATCAATTTTATTATACACAAATAGATTATCAATTAATTATTTTTATAAATAAAGAAGGCTTGTGATTTTTTGGGTGTTGTAAATGTTGAGCTTTTTTAAACTTTCTTTTAATGGTTGTGTCTCCACCAACCAATTTTGCTTTTGTTGGACTCCTGACCAATGAACTGGTTTTCTTAATGGTTGAAGTTTTAAGTAACCATTTATTACATAGCTCTGTTTATGTTGTGGAAGACAGCAAACGATAAAGAAAAGGGTCATTAATCTATTTCTTTAAATTAGAGTCATTCATTAAATTTTCTTTTATTGAGTCAACTTTTTGAGTTTTTTCATATAAATTGACTTCTTCCATTTTAAAATTTATAATTTTTTCTGATTGATTCTTATAATCATGTAAACGTATTAAAGCAAAATATTTTATTATATTATTATCAATAATCTCTATTTCATTTGGAGATATATAGACAAAGTGATAATTTGAAGATGACCCTAAGAAAGCTTTACCTAATAAATGTTTATTTAAGATTTCATTATCAGTTTTAATATTTGTTATTATTGAAGCTCTATTACCATTTATTATATCTGTTGCTGTTTTTTTTCCTATAAAAAAATTTGATATTGGGTAAATTACTATGAATAGAATAAAAACGATCCTGTAATTATAGTTTTTAATTAAGTTGTCTAAAATTTTAAAACGAAGTATTAATAAGAATAATGATAGTGAAATTAAAATTGGAAGAAAAACATATTGATATCTTGATTTTATAAAAAAAATAAACATTCCACTAAAAATAAGTGAAAGACAAATGATGGCGTCTGTAACAAAATTTTGTTTTTTAATTTTTTTATAATATTCTGAATTTAAATTCTTATTTATAATTTTGAAGCCCACATTATGCATATAGTTCATGTAGGACATTCCAAAAAAGGAGAAAAGCAATCCTAAAATAATCCAAATCTTATCCAAAAAAGGATATAATGAGCTTTTGAATAAATCAGTAAAATCAGCATATTCAAAATAATTAAAATTAAATGTGGACCAATAACCAAGATGCCATAACACACCAGAAACTGTAAAAAAACCAGCAATTATAGATAGCACAGCAGGTAGTGATATTCCATTGTTATTTTCCATGAGCAATCTTGTTTCCAACAAATCTACATTTTCAGTTATCAAATTCTTTTCTTTACTTTTTAACATGTTGTTGAGAAGCAAGTCAAATTAATACAACTTTTTGCCTTTGTTGCTAAATCCAAAAAAAACACGCCATCGTTTGGTTGCCTGACCAACGAAGTATAAATGATATTCATGCTCCTGATGTGCAGTCACACGTTGTGTGAACAGACATCCTGTTCATCTCATCAATCCCAAAAATCATGGTTCAGACAATTTGCCGAACAGTTTTACCAAACGTAAAAGTGTGCGACGCAACTGATGATGCTCATTGTTACAAATGCTGGAAACAAAATTGTATTTCTTAATTTATTTCATTTACGATGTTCAGTCACCCGTTGGGTGAACAGACATCTCTCAATCCTACAAATCCCGGTTCAGACATTTGCCTTTTCTGTCTTTATCCCCACTTACTATTCACTACTTACCACTCGCTGTTTTTCGTTACCTTTGCCCGCCTTCGAAAATGGAGGAAATTGAATGAAGAATATTAGAAATTTTTGCATCATTGCCCATATTGACCACGGAAAAAGTACCCTGGCAGATCGTTTATTACAAACCACCGGTACCATCAGCGACCGTGATATGATGGACCAGGTGCTGGATGATATGGACCTGGAACGGGAGAAAGGTATCACCATCAAGAGCCACGCCATACAAATCAATTACAAACACAAGAACGGCGAAGAATATATCCTCAACTTAATTGATACTCCCGGTCATGTGGATTTCAGTTATGAAGTGAGCCGTGCTTTAGCTGCCTGTGAAGGCGCATTGCTGCTGGTTGATGCGGCACAGGGCATCCAGGCACAAACCATTTCCAATTTATACTTAGCTATTGATAATAACCTTGAGATCATTCCAGTCATCAACAAAATTGATATGGACGGAGCAATGATTGAAGAAGTAAAAGATCAGATTGTAGAATTGATTGGTTGTAAGCCTGAAGAAATTTTACTGGCAAGTGGTCGTGCAGGTATTGGTATTGAAGAAATATTAGAAGCCATTGTTGAACGCATTCCTGCACCAACAGGAAAACCTGATGAATCATTACAAGCACTGATCTTTGACAGTGTGTTCAACAGCTTTCGTGGTGTAATTGTTTATTATCGAATCCGGAATGGAAGAATTAAAAAAGGCGATAAGGTAAAGTTTGTAAGTACCGGGCAGGAATATGAGGCGAGTGAAGTGGGTATTTTAAAACTGAAGATGACAGAGAAGAAAGAAGTAACCTGTGGCGATGTGGGTTATATTATTACCGGTGTAAAAAATGCCAAAGAGGTAAAAGTGGGTGATACCATAACATTGGCTGCTAATCCAACCCAGGAACCGATTCAGGGTTTCCAGGAAGTAAAGCCGATGGTATTTGCAGGGATCTTTCCGGTTATAACAGAAGATTTTGAAGAACTCCGTGATTGCATGGATAAACTGCAGTTGAATGATGCATCACTCACGTTTGAACTGGAGACTTCACAAGCGCTTGGTTTTGGCTTTCGTTGCGGCTTTTTAGGATTGCTGCACATGGAAATCATCCAGGAACGTTTGGAAAGAGAGTACAATCAAACAGTGATCACCACTGTACCCAACGTAAGTTTTGTTGCCTACACAACAAGAGGTGAAAAGATACTGGTAAATAATCCTGCGCAAATGCCTGAGCCTACAGCAATGGACAGGATTGAGGAGCCTTTTATTAAAGCACAGATCATCAGCAAGCCTGATTATATTGGTAATATCATGACGCTTTGTTTAGGCAAACGTGGTATCCTCATCAATCAAAGTTATCTCACACCCACACGTGTGGAGCTGATGTTTGAAATGCCGTTAACAGAAATTGTTTTTGATTTTTATGATAAATTAAAATCACAAACCCGTGGTTACGCATCGTTCGATTATCATCCCATCGGTTACCGTGAAGCAGATATTGTAAAGATGGATATTATGCTGAATGGTGATAAGGTTGATGCGTTGAGTGCATTGATTCATCGCAGCCGTGGACAGGAATTTGGTCGCAAACTTTGTGAGAAGTTGAAAGAGCTGGTTCCCCGCCAACAATTCCAGATTGCGATACAGGCTGCTATCGGTGCTAAGATTGTAGCACGTGAAACAATCAGTGCCATGCGCAAAGATGTTACAGCCAAATGTTATGGTGGTGATATCAGCCGTAAAAGAAAATTATTAGAGAAGCAGAAAGAAGGTAAGAAGCGTATGCGCCAGATCGGTAACGTAGAGGTACCACAGGAAGCTTTCTTAGCTGTGTTGAAGCTGGATGATTAAGCCTCTCATCCCATCCTTCTCTCCAAAAGAGAGAAGGCGGTGCTGCATCAATTATCCATACAGTTTATTCTTCCATTTTATCAGTTGTTCAGTACCCTACAAATAGCGAAGAGTGATATTTTTTTTATTCTCATTGAAAAGTTAGGGCTGTGGTTTGATGGCCTCCTCTATTGGAGGAGGTCGGGAGGAGGCCTTGTGCTTTTTTATTTCAGTTTAACTAATTCTTTAGCAACTGTATTTCCATTAATGCTAAATACAATAAAATAAGTTCCTGCTGCCAGTTGATATTGTTGAAGGGTAAAAGGCATGGAATAAATGCCTGCACTTTGTTTCTTTTCTTCCACCAATGAAAATTGTTTTCCATCAAGAGAAACCAACCTGATACTTACATCCGATCTTTTTTCTAATTGATATTGTACAACCAGGCTTTCTATAAACGGGTTGGGAAAAATCTGCAAACTGGCTTTAAATACATCGGGTTCAGAGATGCCTGTTGC
>JBKJNM010000176.1:0-8033 GCA_046593655.1 Lacibacter sp.
ATAATTTCCATTTTTTAATTCATCTTTCATTTCATCTATCAACTCATTACTTACTTCAGAAAAATTATTAACGAAGTTTAATGGGTTTTGAATTTCATGGGCAATGCCTGCAGTGAGCTCACCCAATGCTGCCATTTTTTCACGCTGCACCAGTTGCGACTGTGTTGATTCCAATTCTGATAAAGTTTCCCTGATCTTATCTTTTTGTTTCACCAAAATTACATTTGCCTTTCGTTGATTTCGGTTGTTCCTGTATAACAGCAATGCAATAAAAATCAACAACAGCAATCCTGCAAGTGACGAATAAATTATTACTCTATTCCGATATGCCATTTGATTCCTTTGAATTTCATTTTGCCGCTCTTGTTGTTTAAATGCAACGGACTTAACAGAACTTACCTTCTCGCTGCTATAAAGACTATCCTTGGCGGCCACAGCAATTTTCAGAAAATAAAGAGCAGTCTGTGGTTCAGTTGATTCATATAGCGATGACAAAAGAGTCGCAGCATTCAATTCCATATCCTTAGCTGCATTCTTTAAAGAAAATTCGTATGCCTTTTTTGCATAGTAAATTGCGGAATCGGTTATTCCACGGTCTTTGAAAAAAGCCGCCAGGTTCACACTTGACTCAGCTCCTTGGTTTTTATGATAATACCAAAGAGCTAATTCGTCATTTCCTTTCCTGGCATAAATATTACCCAATGTTGGAGCAATGCCTGTCACTATAAATTTATTCCCCATTCCTTTTGCAGTATCCTCCGCCATTTTTGCAAAGAGAAGAGCCGAGTCTGTCATATTCATAAAATAATAGGCATCGGCTGTACGCCAAAATGTAACTGCATAAAAAAATGAATCCGGAGAGTTCTTTGTTAATTGCCTCGTCTGGTGAAAATACCTTAACGCTTCATGATAATCCTTCAGGTACATGTAAACATTCGCTACTCTGATCATGGCGAATGCCTGGTCATACCGGAGATTATGCTTTTGAGCAATCTCCAGTGCTTTCAGTCCCAGTTCCAATCCCTCGGTAAGATTCCCCCTCTTAGTGAAGTAATGGCTTAGAGACAGCAATGCTTTTGTTTCACCGGTTGGGTAGCCAACTCGTCGTGATAGCTCTAATGCTTTTTGCCCATAATAAAAACTTGTATCTGTAGCACTGCCACGATAGGCTTCTGCAAGTTGTGTCATAATCAACGCCTGTGCATTGGCATCTTTGGCATTTTCTAATTCACGTTTAAGTTTGTCTACCTGGAGTACATCCATATTCTGCTCATAAGATGAAAGCCATGATAAAATGCTTAATAGGAATAATATAGTTCTTTTCATATGCAGACTTTTAGCAGGGTAATTCAATAATAAAATCACTTCCTTCTCCCTCCTTTGTCTCCACGCTCAACTCTCCACCATGCGCCTTCACAATATCATAACTCAAACTCAATCCTAATCCTGTTCCTTGTCCGGTTGGTTTGGTGGTAAAGAAGGGTTGAAAGATTTTGTCTAACACTTTTTGAGGAATGCCACCCCCATTGTCAGATACTTTTATTTGTACACTCCGACCCGCTGAAGGGGGCTGAATGGAACATGTTGAAATGGTAACAGTAGGTTCGTATTCATGTAAGCTATTCACTTTCTTTTCTTGCACTACATAAAACGCATTCGTCAGTAAATTCAAAATAACCCTTCCAATATCCTGCGGAATGATATTTACTTTTTCAAGGGATGCGTCAAAATCTGTTTTGATAGTTGCATTGAAAGATTTGTCTTTTGCCCGCAATCCATGATAACTCAACCGTAAATATTCATCGCATAAAGCATTAATATCTGTTGGTTCTTTTACTCCACTGCTACTTCTTGAATGTTGCAACATTCCTTTTACAATCGCATCGGCTCTTTTACCATGATGATTTATTTTTTCCAAATTTTGTATTACATCATTGGCTATTTCTTTGGCATCTGCTGTATTGCCCAGGTCTAACTCGGTTTTCATTTCATCCAGCAACTCTTTGCTGACATCTGAAAAATTATTGACGAAGTTCAACGGGTTTTGAATTTCATGTGCAATGCCTGCCGTGAGTTCACCAAGGCTGGCCATTTTTTCGGATTGAATTAATTGTGCCTGCGCTGCTTTTAATTCTTCTAATGATTTTTGCAAAGCCACATTCGTCTCTTCAATAGCTTTTCGTTTCTGCTCCAGCTCTTCAATGGTTTCTTCTAATAATATGGCAGTTGTTCGTTTAACTTTTTCTGTCCTGTCGAGCTTGAAAGCAGTTATCTCTAATTCTTTATCTGCATTTTTCAATGATTTTGTAACAGCATCCTTCTGCTCTGCAGTTAAATTTTCATCCTGCTGAATGATGTTGAATATATTCTGAAGATGCTGGTTCATTTATGTTATCTGTATTTTACTAGGCAATGAATAGAACCTTGAAGTGTGGCTTTCGTTAATCAGGATAAACTTTATTACGAAAGTTGATTGTAAACACTACTGCCGGGTTCATAAAAATTATTTTTCTTTTAAGGCAATGACACAGGTAGTTAGGTTATGCATTTCCAAATTTCCTCCGGTTGCCCTTGCCAGTTCTGCATTGCTGAACATACCGGCCATCGGTACATTCCAAACATTTTTGATGCCTTCCAGTTCCTGCGTCATCAAGGGGCCGAGTGCTAAAATTCTTCCGGCACAACTGAATACAACTACTGCATCGGCTTCGGGCATTTCAGCGGCTTTCAAATCCTCAATACCGTTGATTACTTTATCCATCACATCAAAATCAGGGGGCAATGAAAATCTGACTTTGGCACCTTGCGGCACGGTACCACTGCAATGAAAGGAATGGTCTGTCCAATCGATGACTAAGCCGGGCCGCATAACAGGGTCGCCTTTTTCCCGCTGCAGTTGCAAAGGAAAGTTAGCGGCGATCTCTAATAGTAAGCCTATATTATCGGGACTTAGATTTTCAATACCACCATATTTAGCGGTTATATCCAATACCGGTACATTCTCTATGGTGTACACATGATTGCCTTCACTTTTGGTGACAATTTTTTCTGTACCCACTGCTTTCCATCCGCAGGTAGCAATTCCTTTAATTATTATTTTATCCTCATCAAGCACCAACACCACCAAACCTTGGTTGCTCTCCCAATTATTGGTGAATACAAATTGTTCGGCAAAAGTGAAATCGTCGCCCGCCATGCCACCAAATACATTTACCTGTTCGCCAACTACAGCTTCAAAACCCTTTAGCAAGGCTTCTGCATCGGTAGATGAATGACTGCCCGCAATAAGAAAAGCAGGATTCGAAATTTTTTGTTTTGCTTT
The DNA here is from genome assembly GCA_046593655.1 of Lacibacter sp. Classification (GTDB taxonomy): domain Bacteria; phylum Bacteroidota; class Bacteroidia; order Chitinophagales; family Chitinophagaceae; genus Lacibacter. The sequence continues at coordinate 3,323 of JBKJNM010000176.1, forward strand.
TACCGCTAAAGATGACGCAACTTCCTTAAAATTTCCATCAGGGTATGTTGTATGCAGGATATGGAAATGCGCCGGGTTTATATCCAGCAACAAAATAGCAGTGGATTGTTTCTCCGGAACTTCATCTGTAAACTCTCCATTGCTGGTAGCACCAAAAACCTGCACGGCGGCTTTGTCTAACAGTTCGCTGATGGCTTTTCTGTTTTGGCTGATGGATAAAAAAATAATAGCCAGTGTGGGCTTAAATCCATCAGCCATGCTTTCGGCTAATGCGGTTGTAATTTCTTCTGTTGATTTTCCTTTTATTGATTTTGCTTTCATACTATAATTTTATTTCGGTAAATACAATTGTCACTGTAGTATTACCAATATTTTCAACATAGTGTTTGCCCACATAATCCATCCATGAAGCTGTAGCTGTTTCTTCGTCTGCATAAATGACTTCTCCGTTTTCAAGGTACACTTTGAGTTTGCCACCGCTTACCACATAAGATGATTTTGCAGGATGGGTATGCCAATCATCTTTTTCACCTGGTTTCAAACTATATTGAACAACACGAACATGTTCATTCTCCAGTAAGATTTTAAATTTATCAGATAATATTTTTACCGGGTCAATGTTCAACATTGTATCTTTTTTTGCAGGGGCAATATCCTGTTTAGCTGGTTCATTGGAGTTATTACAACCAGACAGTATCAATATAATAGTTAACACAAAAAGGAAAGAAACCTTTTGTTTCGTAGTTGGTTTTATTTTCATAAATTTTTATTTTTCTTTTAATGCCACCCAACTGTTGGTAGTTGAATGAAACTCATGTTTGCCATTTACAGACCGGCCAAATTCTCCATAAGAATAAAAGCCTGCCATTGGTGAATTCCAAACTTCGGCCAATCCATCATTTTCCTGTTGGGCCATGGGACCCAGTGATGCAAGTCTGCCTGCACAGGAAAATATCAATACGGCATCTGCGTCAGCTTGAACTGTGTTTTTAAGTTCAGTTGCGTTATTTATTACCGTTTCAACGATGACAAAATCTGGAGGGGTAGAAAAGCGAAATTTAGAACCTTGTTGTATATTAGTCTCACAGACGAGTGCCCTTTTTTCTTTATCGAATCCAATGGGATTGCACATTAATGGCTCTCTATCTTCTCTTTCAATTTGAAAAGGATATTGATTTCCTAAGTTCTCGAAAAATTCAAGTTTATTATCATCCGTTGGTAAAGAACTTCCCAGGTATCGCATATACATATCGAGAGCCGGTTGGTTGTCTATTGTATAGATCAGATTGCCTTCACTTTTTGTTACCGTCATGGTGATGCCAATCGGTTTCCAGCCGGAGATGGCCATACCATGCAAACTAACCTTGTCTTCATTTAAGATTAGAACCGCCATACCATAATCAGTAGATTGATTGTAGGTGAATGCATAGGTGCCGGTAAATGTCATATCATCCCCCGCCATACCACCAAACATATTTGCATGAGAGCCAACTACTTTTTCAATACTATGGATAAGGATTTCTCCATCCATCATTTTTCCGTCAATAGATAACCCGGTACTGCAAATGATAAAGGCCGGATTACTGAAATGCTTCAACGCAGCCTGGGCCATTTGTGTGGCAGCATCACTCACTGTCAGTTGGCCAACTTCCTGAAATAAGATGCGGTAATATCCTTTGTTCAGATTGAGTAATAAAATAACAATGGAACCTTCATCCTGGTGGCCATCAATAAACTCGGTACTGGAAGTGGCACCAATAATATCAATTTCATTTTGATGTAATAGTTCGCAAACAGCTTTTCTGTCTTGTTTGATGGAGATAAATACAATAGCGAGTGTCGGCTTATAGCCATCAACGAAACTATCTTCTAAAGCTGCTTCAATTTCTTCTGTTGATTTTCCTTTGATTGATTTTGCTTTCATACTATTTTTGTTTCATGGAATGCTATAAGAAAACTCTTAATAAATCTTGTGTTGTCAATCTTCCTTCAACCCTTTGATCACCACATTCCCTGTTCCGTTTTTATCGCAGGGATAAGCAAACTCTTTTTGCCATAGTTTGTTTGTGTTGATGGTTGTATAAAACTCATCTAAGTACTTTGTTACAGTCTTCAGATATTTTTCATCAATCAAAGAACAAGTGGTATAAAGTTTATAAATCTGTGGTTTCAACTCATTGAAGTGATCAATCACCGGTTCAAATACTTTCAGGTCCGGTACGCAATAACCACGGTAACGTCGTTGACGAACATTCGTCATCTGCAATTCTTCTGCAGGTAAGGCATAAGGAGCATTGACAATACCGGCATGGTCAAAGTCATAAGCCACTGCATAGGGAACAGCTTTCTCATCTTTTGCCAGCAGTTTTATATTTTGCAAATATTGAACCGACCAATCGGTATTGCCAATGAGGTATTCAAAAACAGCCGTGGTTAAAAATTCTTTTGTTTGCGTTTGGTTCGGTTGTAATTTTCTTTCAACTGAAATCAAGTGATTTCGTTTAGCCATCTGTGTTACTTCTTCGAGCAGGATTCCGTAAAAAGGCGTTACAGATTTCTTGCTCTTTGCATCTTGCAAGGATAATTTTACCAGCCGGGCCCTGAAGCTTTTTGGAGTAACAAGATTGTATAATTTATACGCCAGCCATTCCCTGATCAGATATTCATCACCCTTACAAGGCATCACCAGTTTTAATTTTTTCTGATCTTTGAATGGAGAAGTTAAATGAGGGCCTTTTGCCGGGAATTGAATCAATAAAGGTGGGTAAGCACAATTGCCGGTTAGTCTACGAAAGTGTCCTCTTGTTTTTACTTCAACCGGAAGATCGATTTGGCTGTTACCTTCTTTTGTATACGAAAGAACCAATGAAAAGTTTTTTGGTTCGCCGGTTCGGTCGTTTAATAATTCTCGGAGATTTCCTTTGAGTGTAATCTGCAATACCTCATCAGAGCCAAACAAATCAGTTGCCGCCACTGACTGTTGTAATGGAGCTGCAGCATTAAATGGCTGCACCCATGCGTTGATGAAGCATAAAGTAAACAAACAGGAAATAAACCTGCTCATAAAGCGTAAAGCATATCGGTTCATATGTAATAGAGTTAAAAAGAAATTTAGATGTAGCACAGCTTTAACGGGGGCAGATTAAAAATTCTATCAAAAAATTCAACCGGTTAGGTTGATTGCAGTATAAGATAATAAAAAAACCGTTCTGTTTTCAACGGTATAATTAAGGAAGAGGAAGAACGGAATATTTGTACCCTGCTATTTTTTCTTTAAACGCTTTTCTAAAAATTCAAAAGTTGCTTCGTAAGTACTTACCCAGTTACGGTGCAACAACATAAAATGCACTTCATCGGGCAATACCAACTGTTCAAAATACACATTCCGCTGGCGTAATACTTCCATAATATGCACCGTTTCGCTAAAGGGTACGTTGCGGTCATCATCGCCATGAATAAACAGGACCGGGCTTTTCCATCCATTTATATCATGCATCGGAGAGGATTCAAAACCAATACGACCGATCTCTGCATGTTTTGTTGAATCGTACCAGGGTGCAAATGTGGGTACCTCATCGTTCCAATTATGTACACCATGTATATCAACACCTGCAGAAAACAGATCGCTGCGTTTGGCAAGACCATGAGCAGTTAAGTAGCCCCCATAACTACCACCCCATAAGCCAATGGCATTCTTATTTACATCTTTTCTTAGTTTTAAATATTCACCGGCACCAATGAGATCTTTTACTTCGCTGGCACCACTCATTCCATAATTCAATGCTTCACGAAAATCTAAACCGTAACCAATACCGCTGCGATAGTTCAACGAGACAACAATAAATCCTTTGGATGCAAACAGCTGGTGCACGGCATAGGCATTACTGTAATAAGCTCCGTAATTAAAGCCGAGCAACATTTGTCTTCTGCTTCCTCCATGTAAAAAAATAACGGCGGGATATAATTCCCCTGCTTTATAATTGGCTGGTAAAAACAGTTGTGCAGGAACGTCCATTCCATCGGTTGCCTTGATAGTGATTGGTTGCGGTGTAATCAATTGTGTTGGAAACTCTTTTGCAAACAGGTCTTTTGCAATATCATTCACCACTCCATTATTATACACTGCCGGCCAAGCTGGTTTGGTAGCAGATGAACGCAGCATTGCAAAACCATTATTTGTTACAACAGGACTCCATTCAATTTGTTCTCCTTTGGTTAATAATTCTGCCGAGGCAGTTGTAATATTTACCCTCCAGATATGACGGCGATTGATGTCGTTGATATTGGAGGTATAATAAAGTGTTTGTTTATCGGGCGATAAAGTAACGTTCTCCACTTCACCATCACCTGCTGTTAAAAGTTTGGTTGTTTTCTTTTCCATATCCAATGCATAGAGATGGATCCATCCATCTTTTTCCCATGGAAAGATGAGTTGATTATTTGCTGCCCATAGTAATTTATTATCAGCTACCGGAAGATCATCAACAAATACAGAACCTTTGCCCGCATCTGCTTTCCATAATTCTTTTGCTTCTCCTGTACTTACATTTAATAAACGGATGCTCCAGGGGTATCCTACACGTTTGGGCGTAAAAGGAACATCTACTCTTACATTGGGCTGGCGAACATAAGCAAGCAACTTACTATCTGCACTCCACACCGGATCACTATCTATATCTGCAGAAGGATCAGGGTAAGAGATCTGTTTGCT
>JBKJNM010000226.1:0-4959 GCA_046593655.1 Lacibacter sp.
TTGCTTTTTAATGTAACGATCTGCACAAACTCTACTTTATTAGAATAAAACCTTGAACGGGATTGCGTTGCTTTATCAAATGCATCAACCACTTTACCTACTTCTTTTGTTTTACCACTAACAGTGAGCAATGGATTTTTTGCAAACGTAATGGTTGTTGGCAATGCAATAGCATCTTTACTTTGTGTTTGACTGTACAAATGCCATCCGGGTTGAATATTGGCAACCATACGAACCTCATACTTCTTATCGCCTATTTTCTTGATGACATAATCCCACTTCACTTTTGTTCCGCTTTGAGCAAAAACAAGTGTTGTCATGAATACAGCTAAAACTGAAGTAAATACTTTTCTCATTTTCTCTAATTATGTTCTTATGCAAAGTTGCTTCGAATTCCTTTACAAAAATGTGATCTGAACCGCAAAAGCAAATTTTACAGTTTAATTACGAATTCCAGATCTTATAAGATTGCTACGGCTGCGTTGATTAACAATGCATTTAGAATGATACGACCATCTGTATTTCCCAATATGGTACTGGTTGCTCTCTCCGGATGGGGCATCATGCCAAAAACATTTCCTTCCTTATTGGAAATACCGGCAATATTTCTGATTGCTCCATTAGGGTTCGCTTCTGCAGTTATATTTCCATCTGCATCACAATACCGGTAAATTATCTGGTCGTCTGCTTCCAAAGCATCCAGTATTTCTTCATCAGCAAAATATCTTCCTTCGCCATGTGCAATCGGCACCTTTAAAGCATACCCGCCTACCCCATTGATATAGATATTTTTGCAAATGAACTTTTGATTAGCATTTCGCAACAATACACCTGGCAGTAAATGACTTTCGCACAAAATCTGGAATCCATTACAAACGCCCAATACTTTTCCCCCTTTGTTTGCAAAATCAATCACTGATTGCATCATTGGGCTGAATCGGGCAATGGCTCCGCAACGCAGGTAATCGCCATAGGAAAACCCGCCGGGCAAAACAATACAATCATCAGTTGAAAACATACTGAGATCCTTGTCTTTATGCCAAAGCATGAGCACTTCCTGGTTCATGTCATTTTGCAGCGAATCCTGCATGTCTCTGTCGCAATTACTTCCGGGGAAAACAACGATTCCAAATTTCATAATAAAGGGAAAAGGCAAAGGTAAGGAATGAAATTTACCTGCTGTTCAATACAGCATAATTGGCAATGATCCAGATAAGGCTCAACCAGAAAAAAAGTTCGGGGAATTTTTTCTTTTGAGGGTAATTATAAAAAGCAGCATGAAATAAGCTGATAGGAACAACAGCCAGCACCCAATGTGTTAAACCTGCAAAACTGTTTATAAAAGGTATAAACAGTGCTATGATGAGATAAAAGAACATATAATTCCAGCTCTTTCTTGTTTGTACCAGCATACGTGAATTATAACGCAGGCTCATCAATACGCCAATGAGTAATGGGAAAAAAACAAGACTGAACTCTACCCAAAATTTCCAATCGAAAAAAACAGCCGGCAAGCGCAGCCTTTGCTTTGGAACCAGCAACCTTGCCATTTCCCAATGATCCCATACAAAAAAATAAACCAGCAGGAAATAAAATGGAGTTAGGATACCAAGTATGGCTACCAGCCACTCTGCAATATAAAACGGACGAAATAATATTAATGCTACAATCAGTAACAATAACAAATAAACGGAAGGAAAATAAAAGAAAGAAGTAAGTCCAAACCCAAAACCAATATTAAACAAAACCGTCTTTGGGCTGGGATGATTGTAAAGGCCTACCATGCGGGGCCACGCCCACACCAGGATACTATTGATGATCAATACCGGTGATAATACATTCCATTCCGGTACAATACTGGTAATAACAATATAGGACAAAGCCAATAAATAATTGGGTAAAGCAAAAAGCTTCTGATCATTAATTAAGCCATTAAATGTAATGGCCTGGGTAAATAACAGTAAATAGGTAAGAATGGGATAAATAACAGGAAATACTACTCCTGTTTGTTGAAGAGCCTCTAATAATTCAATGTATAAAAAGCCATCTGTTTCACTGGGCTGAGGAATAACCGGCGAAATAAAATATGGCAACTTGATGAGGATACCCAGGAAAAAAAGGATAATGACATTGAGCGGGTTATTGCCAGAAAAAAATCGAACCACAGTAATTTATGATATTAAGCCACAAACATTCCGAAAGAAATTCAATTAGCCAAAAATAATATTAAAGAGCCTGGCAACTAAAATTCAATCCGGGCAAAGCTAAACGCATTGCGGTAAATACAAGGAACAATCATTTCACGGGCACTTACCTGCTTACCAAAACGGATCATAAATTCAAATCCTTTATCCAAACTTTTAAGCGGAGGTTGTTTATTTACCTTGCCTCCCGGTTCAAGTGCCTGTGCATTCAGTAAGGGATTGCGACGGCTCCATTCGTTATAAAGAAATAATAATTCTGCTCCACTATTCATGATCTGGTAGCTGAGCATGTTATCTGAATTATCATCAAACTGCGATTTGGCAATCACATTATTCCATTGCATGTTCGCATCTTTGTCGAGCGAAATCACCATTACATTATCAGTATAATAACGGGTTTGATTATTATTGCCCCAGCCACTACCGAATTGGGAGCCCCAATTCATACCCCAACCACTCATTCCCCAATTATTCCAGGGGTTCCAGCCAAGATAACTCCCCGGCCCATAGGGGCTACCCCACATCCATGGATTATCCCAACGGTTGTAATTACTCCCCCGGCTGCTGCCATAGGTATTCTCGCCTGTAATTAATATGCCCCCATCTTTTTTAACAATCAGGTGTTTTAAATAATAATCATTAAAGGCAAGTTTGGATGAGTTATCCCCTTTTGCCAGGGTTCTGAAATCATCGTTGAACTCGATTGCTTTTTCAATATCAGTTCCGGTGAGATCTTTATTAACAATAGCTGTGAACAACCCATCAATATTTCCCCGCTTTGATTTTGAATAGAGAGAAGTTAATACATAACGGCCATTCAGGTTATCAACTTTAATACGCAACTCCTCCAAAAATACTTTCTCGAGTGTTAAATTAAATTTCTTAACTGAATCACCAAAAGCAGGCAATACAACCAGGGTTGCTTTGTTAATGTATTCTCTTGCTGCAGGGCGGGATACATGGCTGAATAAAAAGTTCCCTTCATTATCCAGGTAAAAATCAGCAATGGATTCTTTTGTATTCTCTAAATGATAATTAAAGCCCGATTTCCGAAGTGGCATGAGATTATGACTGAGCAAGGTGGTTTGCACTGTAAAGTCATCTCTATCCTTGTTCTTTATTTTAAAGATCATCAGCTTCTGTTTATCATCACTGATGATGCTGCTGTAAACTTTGTTATCGCTGAAAATGCCTAATTGGGTAGTATCTAATTGTAAAGGTTCACCAATTTTTTTTCCATTGCCATCAATCATTACGCCCATGCAGTACACAATGCTTTTTTTCTGAAACTGATAAACTACAATTGAATGCTCAGAATGTGAAAACAGTTCTACATTAATAACACGATCAGGAATAAAATCGAGAACTACCTTATCCTTCTGCTTCATATCTGCATCATAAACTGAAATGGTATGACTCGAACGGTTATTTTTATAAACAAGGTAATTTGAATTGTACTTTCCCAGGATTTCGAACCGAAGCTGGCGAAGATCGTCCCGGTCGGGTTCCGAATAATAAATACGTTGTGCTTTAGTTGCGGAAACAGAAGCAAGCAATGCAAATAAAAAAACAACAGCGGTGATCGTCTTCATAATTTCGTTGATTATTCTTTCTTAAAAATACGTTGAAAGCAGACAATTCCTATACAAGATGCGGTTAAAAATTATATTGCATAATTATTACAAACAACAACCCACAATCTATGGCAACGATTTGTATTACAGGCGGTACAGGAATGATTGGTACTGCACTTTCAGCCTATTTATCAGCCAAAGGTCATGCCATTATTATACTAAGCCGCTCCCACCAAACATCTGCTAACCCACTGATCACTTTTGCAAAATGGGATATAACAGCGGGCATCATTGACAAAGAAGCCATCACCGCCAGCGATTATATTATTCATCTTGCCGGGGCCGGTGTTGCAGATCAACGCTGGACAAAAGCCAGGAAAGCAGAAATTGTAAACAGCCGGATAGAAGGAGGCAAATTTCTGGCAAACATTTTAAAGGATATTCCCAACAATATTAAAGCGGTGATCAGCGCATCTGGTATTGGATGGTATGGCCCGGATACAGGCAAGCCTTTTATTGAAACGGATCCTTCATATCATGATTTTCTTGGTCATACCTGCCAACAATGGGAAGCAAGCATTGACCCCATCACTGCACTGAACATACGATTAGTAAAGTTCAGAACCGGAATTGTTTTGAGCAATGAAGGAGGTGCATTGAAAGAATTTAAAAACCCATTGCGTTTTGGGTTGGCCGCCATACTTGGAAGCGGTCATCAAATGATCAGTTGGATTCATATTGATGATTTATGCCGTATGTATGAATTTGCAATTGAAAACGAAGAGTTGGCTGCGGTTTACAATGCTGTTACACCCAACCCGGTAAGTAATAAAGATCTTACGATTGCGCTTGCAAAAAAAATGAGAGGAAATGCCTTTATTACAGCCCCTGTACCTTCTTTTGTTTTGAAAATGGTTGTGGGCGAATTGAGTATTGAGGTGTTGAAAAGTGCCACAGTAAGTTCCGCTAAGATCCAAAAAGCCGGCTTCCAGTTTATCTATCCAACGATTGATAGCGCATTAACACAACTGGTCGGTTAATTTTTTTTCTTTTCTTCATTTCCAGTAATCACCGGCTGCTTCATGGGCGGAATCACAAGACCGGAACTCAGTTCTGGTAATTTTGTTTTTGATTCTTTCTGTTTATAAAGCATTGCATCAACAAAGTACCATTTTGTTCCA
>JBKJNM010000241.1:0-3665 GCA_046593655.1 Lacibacter sp.
TCATCCAGCAGCTTCGGCCTCAACTCCAGTAAATCAAGTTCATTAAAAAAAGTAAAGCAATCAAAAACCTTCATTATTTGTCTTTAATAAATTGATACAAGTTAAAATTGCCTTTACTTACAGCTTCTTCAATCTGTTGTTTCAATTCTTTTTTCTGTATATCCTTCATTCGTTTCTGTTGAATTAAAAAATAAGCTTTCTCTGCCAGTAGCCAGCTTCTGCGTTCATTGGTATGATGTTGTTGCAGCAATTCATCAACCTTCAGCCATAACTCTCTGGCTCCGTTTTTTTGATTGGCAATTGTTTTAATAACCGGTATTTCCTGTTTGTGATTAGCAAAAGCAGGGGCCAGCATTAAACGTAAATTTTTCACAAACAGATCCGCATCGGGCCTGTCAGCTTTATTAACTGCAAACACATCTGCAATTTCCATCAAACCTGCTTTCATGGTTTGCACTTCATCGCCTGCTTCAGGCACCAACACCACAACAGTGATATCAGCAAGACCGGCAATTTCAATTTCACTTTGTCCAACACCAACTGTTTCAACAATAATATAATCAAACAAAGCTGCTTTGCAAACATCGGTGATCTCTAAGATCTTTGGATGCAAACCACCCAGCGATCCTCTTGTGGCCAATGAGCGGATAAATACATTGGGATGGTTATACCAGCTGCTCATGCGTATACGATCACCCAATAATGCGCCCAGATTAAAAGGTGAAGAAGGATCTATACAAAGTACCGCCACTTTTTTACCGGCACCTGCCAGTTCTGTTATGAAAGCATCAACCATGGTGCTCTTACCTGCACCCGGCGGACCTGTAATACCTATAACTGGAGTTGTAGCAGCAGGAATGGATTGAAGGAACTCTTCATAACCGGTCATTTCATTTTCAATCAGTGAAATGCAGCGGGCCAGGCTTTTCTGATTTCCCTGTTTTAACTCCTTTAATAACGATTGCCACATGCCACAAACCTAAATTAAAAGATTTAAATATTGTTTATTTGCAACACAGAACCAATGCAATCAACAAGGGCAACCATACATCTTTATCTTTTTTTTACCGCAATAATTTTGCTCATGTTTGGTTTTCTGTTCAGCAGGGCAATGCTCAGCCTCGCCACTTTCATGATCATAGCTAATGGGTTACTGCAAGCTGATTGGAAAGAACGGTGGCATAATTTTCTTCAACAGAAATACCTTGTTGGCATTTCCTGTTTGTTCATCCTGCCTTTTATTTCCGGCTTATGGAGTGATGATAGCACGGTATGGTTGCATGCGATGGGGGATAAACTTCCCTTGTTGCTGATGCCATTTGCTTTAGTAATACAAAAGGGGTTTGAGAAAAAGCAGTTTGTGTTTTTTTCGTTGTTATGGATTCTATTGCTGTTTGCCGGAACCTTATGGAGCAGTTTACAATACCTGCAGGAAAAAGATTTGTACAATAACCTGTATCGCTTTTCAAAAGTAATTCCTACTTGGGCAGATAATGATCATATCCGTTTCAGCATGGGAATGATCATCAGCATCTTGTTGTGGTTGAAACTGGAGGAATGGAAGGCCATCCATTCCTCTTTATTAGTGTGGCTGATACGGGCAGTGATGTTGTGGTTTGTATTGTTCCTGCATATCATGGGCGCTAAAACAGGATTGATCGGGTTGTATCTCATTCTTGTTCCACTCATCCTATGGCAACTGTATACAACAGGAAAGAAAAGCATTGCCATTGCAACCCTGGTCATTGCCTGTTCACTTCCTGTAGTGGCTTATCAATTATTGCCAACCTTTAAAACCAGGATGCATTATATATTATATGACAGGAATAACTGGAAATCAGAAAATTTCAGTGGCGATTTCAGTGATGGCAATCGCCTTTTGTCAATGCAAAGCGGATGGTATGTGTTTCAGCGTAATTGGTTAACGGGTGTAGGATATGGCGATATAAAAACAGAAACCAGTAAGTGGTATGATGTGCATGCCCCTGCTGTTGCAATGCCCGAACGATACCTCCCACTCAATCAATGGGTCACTTCGGGAAGTGGTGCTGGTATTGGGGCTGCTTTGGTTTTTACGGTAATTATACTCCTGCCTTTTTTTTCAAAACAATGGAAGCAGAATAAACAGGCAATAGCTTTTGTTATTTTCATGAACATTGTTTTTCTTTACGAGTGTACAATAGATGACCAGTTTGGTGTTTTTATATTTAGTTTTTTTACATTATACTGGCATATAGCCAACCAACTCAAAACCTGACATGCAACCTGTTTCTGTAGTTATTATTGCTAAAAATGAAGCGCATATTCTTGCACAAACACTGCAAAGCATCCGGTCATTAACTGATGACATAGTTGTTTGCGATACCGGCAGCAATGATGCAACTATCCCCATTGCAAAAAAGAACGGAGCAACCATCATTGAAGAAGAATGGCAGGGGTACGGCAAAACAAAGAACATAGCCAATGAACATGCAGTGTACGATTGGATTTTACAGTTGGATGCGGATGAAGCCATTGATAAAGAATTAATTCATTCAATCAGTGCATTGGATTTGGAGGATGAGAAACAGGTTTTCAGCATCAGGCGTAAAAACTTTTTTAAGAATAAATGGATTCGTTTCGGGGAGTGGGGCAAAGATGAATCCATTCGTTTGTTTCACCGCAACCAGGCTTCCTGGAATACAGATCCTGTTCATGAAAAATTGATCATTGAAAAAGATTGTGTTGTAAAAAAACTCAAAGGATCTATCCTGCACATGACTTTACAATCAATGGAGCAGTATGAAAAGAAAATAGAAAGCTATGGCAAAATGAGCGCTGAAAAGTATTTGAAAGAAGGAAAGAAAGGAGCCGGGTATAAACAGTTTGCAGCGCCTGTTTTTTCTTTTATCAGTAATTATTTTCTAAAACTTGGTTTTTTAGATGGAAGCGAAGGGTTCATCCTTGCCTCTATGACTTCAACCTATACCCGCATCAAATACAAAACATTGTACAAATTACAGCGTACACAAAATAAAGTTTGAATACTCTTTCTTTGTTATTTTGTAACAAGAACCAGTTAGCATGACCAACTTTATACCCATCTTTCCACTAAGTGTAATTATTTTTCCAGGCGAAAACCTCAACCTCCACATTTTTGAACCACGTTACAAGCAATTGATTGCAGATTGTTTTGAACAGAAAAAACCATTTGGTATTCCGGCGGTGGTGAATAAAGAATTAAAAGAATTAGGAACTTTAGTGGAAGTAAAAGAAGTGAAGAAACTGTATGACGACGGGCAGATGGATATTACAACCAAGGGAGTAAAAGTGTTTAAAGTATTGGAGCTCATTAAAGAGGTGCCGGAAAAATTATACAGCGGTGCCATTGTAACCTACCCCGGGGATGAAGATGACGGAAACCGTTTGCTCATGCAGAAAGTAATAAAAGGAATTAAAGAATTACACCGGCAGCTACAGGTTACGAAAGATTTTAAAAAACCGGAAGACGAACTGAATGCTTTTGATGTAGCCCATCATATGGGGTTGAATACAAATGAAGAATATGAGCTGTTGGGTTTGTTCCGTGAAGCCCAGCGACAGGAATATTTAAAACGTCACTTAGGTAAAGTACTCCCCATGCTGGCCGAAATGGATAACCTGAAAGAAAAAGTAAAACTCAACGG
>JBKJNM010000070.1:0-19050 GCA_046593655.1 Lacibacter sp.
CCAGGCAGTGTTAAATAATACTGCAGGAAGAGAATTGCTGGAAGGATTTTTATCGTTCAGCGGCCGCTACCGTATTTTAGGATATAACGGTTCTCAGTTTAGCCAGTTAGGAACAACCTTCCAGGCATCATTGGTATTTAAATTTTAAGTAAGTAGGCTTATTTATCTTAAGGGTGTGGAATTATTCCACACCCTTTTTTAAGCAGTATTTTTATCTTTAAATGAACAGCATCTAAAGCAATTATTCATGAGTGAATTATATACACAACTTTCAGAAGTTTACCAGGCCATGTATAAAACCTTTATCAATTATGAAGAGGAGTTTTCTTTTTACAGCGGAATACTTGCTAAGGATCAATGTAAATCTGTAATAGAAATTGGTTGTGGCACCGGCAACCTCGCCCAACCTTTTTCGAAAAGCGGAGTAGAGTACACAGGATTGGATTTAAGTGAAGAAATGCTGCAACTGGCCAGATTGAATTATCCCGGATCTGTTTTTTTGAAAGCCGATATGCGAAATTTTACACTCCCACAGCAAAAGGAGTCTTGCATTATAACTGGTCGAACCATTAGTTATTTAATCAGTAATCAGGACGTGTTAGATGCCTTTTATTCCATCAATCAAAATATAAAGCATGATGCTATTCTTTGTTTTGATTTTATTAACGCAACTACATTCGTTCCTTCCATTCAACAAGAGATACAGGTTGTTCATAAAGCAGCTGATCAATCAAAAAAATATCAACGTACCAGTTTATGGAAGATGAATCCTCTTGCAAGCTGGACCTTCGACTGGGAATCGGTTTACTATGAAGAACTTGAACACGGACAGTTACTGGAAATCGGGCAGGATCATTCCGTGATAAGAACATTTACAAAAGATGATATGCATCTTTTTCTTTCTTTAGCGGGCTTTGATGTAAAAGAAATGCTTCCAAGAGCGTCTTATGCGTTTGATACACTTGTAGCCATTGCACAAAAAAAGAAACACATTGAAATAAGATAAACTCACTTGTTATGGTAATGTATGATGATTTAAATATTGTACGTGGTTCTTTTGATTTGAACTATGTTAGTGATTACCTGTTGCAGGCGCAATGGGCAGAGTTGATTGAATTGAAAAAAGTAATTACGCAAGTGAGCCATAAAAGCAGAGACCCGTTTCAATGTTAGACATTGGAATTGGAAATACAAGAATTGTAAACACTTAAGGGTATTAAAGATACCTGACAACTAATTGAAGATTATGATGGAACAGATAACGCACAGGCTTGTTTTGATTTAATTAAACAGCTTATACAGGAGCTGGGTATTACAGATAAAGTGCATGTTTATTTATTTATGAATTTGATTCGTTTACTACAACGCAGCAAAGTTTTTGGCAGCAATGGTTTACAAAAAAAACGCTATATCAATACCTGTGGTTTGCTCCTCCTTCACACATTCAAATAACAGCACTTGACACTTATGATTATGCCATCCAGGTTCGGGTGCAAGCAAGATAGCTTCAATCAGAATGATCTTTTGGCAGGAATGAACTTGTTTTGAAAGCATGGTTCATTATAGCCGCAGTGTAACGGGTATTCATTTCAACCCGGGTTGGTAGGGGAACAGTAGTTTTCCCCAACTGTATTTTTATTTCGTCTTCCCTTTTCTGATTCTCTTATTTTTGCGGCTTCAAATATCTATTCAAATAATATTATGGTTGATGTAATTCTGGGCCTCCAGTGGGGCGACGAAGGAAAAGGAAAAATCGTTGATTTTTTTGCCCCCAATTATGATGTAATAGCCCGTTTCCAGGGCGGGCCGAACGCCGGTCATACACTTTATGTGAAAGGTGAAAAAGTGGTACTTCATCAAATCCCCAGTGGAATTTTTCATGAGGGCATTGTGAATTTAATTGGTAATGGCGTTGTGCTCGATCCTGTTACACTTCAAAAGGAATGCGCCAAGGTTACATCCATGGGAGTTGATGTAAAGAAAAATTTATTTATTGCAGAACGTACAAACCTCATCATCCCTAGTCATCGTGCTTTAGATAAAGCAGCAGAGTTGGCAAAAGGCGATGATAAAATTGGTTCAACATTGAAAGGTATTGGCCCTGCGTACATGGATAAAACCGGCCGTAATGCTTTGCGTGTAGGTGATTTGCTTGATCCTGAGTTTAATTTACTGTATAAGAAACTTCGTGCAAAACATCAGCAGCTACTTGATAATTATAATTTTAAAGAAGATATCAGCGAATGGGAAAAAGAATTTTTTGAAGGCATAGAGTTTCTGAAACAACTCAATATTGTAAATGGTGAATATTTTATCAACGCAAAAATTGCAGAGGGCAAAAAAGTGTTGGCTGAAGGCGCCCAGGGCAGTATGCTGGATGTTGATTTTGGAACCTTCCCGTTTGTAACATCATCAAATACAATTTCTGCAGGAGTAAGTACCGGGCTGGGAATTGCACCGAACAAAATTGGCGAGATTATTGGAATCACAAAAGCATATTGTACAAGGGTTGGCAGTGGTCCTTTTCCAACTGAGTTATTCGATGCCACCGGAGATGAATTACGCAGAATTGGAAGTGAGTTTGGCGCTACAACAGGCAGGCCACGCCGTTGCGGCTGGATTGACCTGGTAGCTTTGAATTTTGCCTGTATGATCAACGGTGTTACAAAGATTGTGATGACCAAAGCCGATGTGTTAGACAGTTTCACAGATCTTGAAGTATGCACTTCGTATAAAGTTGATGGAATAGAAACCAGGGAAATACCATTTCAAATAAGTAAAGCGAAAGTAGAGCCGGTGTACAAAGCTTTTAAGGGCTGGAGTAAACCCATTACAGAATGTAAAACCTGGAATGATTTTCCAGAACAAATGAATATGTATCTTAGTTTTATCAATGAATACCTGGGAGTAGAAGTTAAATATGTGTCTAATGGCCCCGGAAGAGATCAGATTATTATATCGTAAAGTAAAAATGATTTTAAAATAAGTATAAAAAAGTTTGGCTAATTCAAATTCCCTTTGAAATTTTACAGCATAATCGTTGTTAAACATGGCAAAATCAATAAAGAAAACCGACGACAAATTATCATCCAATCATGATGATTTAAAAAAGGCTGACAGTAAGCCTAAAAAAATACAGGAAGAAACGGATGAGGATGATGATGATTTAGATCTGGAGGATGTACCCATTGTTAAAAAAGGTGGTAAAATAACTGCGTCAAAATCGAAAGGTAAAGAGGATGACGATGAGGACGATGCAGGAGCTGATGTAGAAGAAGATAATTGGAATAAGGGAGATGAAGATGATTACGATCCTGACTTCGAAGAATTTGATTTACCTAAATCAAAAGGTAAAAGCCCGGTTGCTGGCAAAAAGAAAGCAGCCGAAGAAGAAGAGGATTTCAAAATTGATGATGATTTTAAAGAGTTTGATATGGGTGGTGGCGCTGATGATTTTGATGATGACGATGATGATTTTTAACTAACTATGTGAAAAGAAGCTTTCAATCTTTCTTCATAACAGATCTGTCTGAAACTAAAAGTCAAATGTTGAGCTGGTGTAACCGGTTCAACATTTGTTCTTTTCTGGATAATCATCATTATCAATTGCCCGGTCACAGTTACGAATGTCTTATTGGTTGTGGTTCTGTTGCATCGGTTGCAGCCAATGCAGGAAAAGCGCTGGATGATTTGCAAATTTTTCTTGATGAGCACAATGATTGGTGCTTTGGGCATTTGGGTTATGATCTTAACAATGAAACAGAAGGCGTGCAATCTGTACAGGAAAACAGGATAGGATTTTCTGATTTGTTTTTTTTTATTCCTCAATATGTTTTTCAACTAAGTGATAAGGAAATCAGTATCGGTTCATTGAAAGAGGATCATACAGAAGTATTTCAGCAAATCAGTCATCAACCTGTTATCTCTTCTTCGCACAAAACAGCAGTATATATCCAGGAACGTATTTTAAAAGAGGAGTATATTAAAACAATCAAAACAATTCAACAGCATATTCTTCGTGGCGATTGTTATGAACTGAATTACTGTATGGAGTTTTTTGCAGAAGGAGTTGCTTTAGATCCTCTTCCAACTTATCAATCACTCACCAGCATTTCACCCAATCCCTTTTCTGCATTTTATAAAGTTGAAAATAGTTATTTGCTTTGTGCAAGCCCTGAACGGTTTTTACGTAAGCAGGGAAATCAATTGCTGTCTCAACCCATAAAAGGAACATTGAAACGGGACCCATTGGATACTGCCGAAGATGACGTATTGAAGAATCAATTATACAAAAGTGAAAAAGATCGTAGTGAAAATGTAATGGTGGTAGATCTTGTTCGCAATGATCTCAGTCGTGTGTGCAAAGAAGGAACGGTGAAAGTAGATGAACTGTTCGGCATTTATTCTTTTCCGCAAGTGCACCAAATGATTTCATCCATAAGTGGTGAAGTAAAGGAAGGAATGAAATTTACGGATTTGATTCGTGCAACATTTCCCATGGGGAGCATGACGGGAGCGCCCAAACGAAAAGTGATGCAGCTCATTGAGCAATACGAACAAAGCAGGCGTGGCATTTTTTCCGGCGCTGTTGGTTATATCTCTCCTGATGGTAATTTTGATTTTAACGTAGTGATCAGAAGTATTTTTTATAATGCATCAAGCAACTATCTTTCTTATCTGGTGGGGAGTGGAATAACTTTTTACAGTGATGCTGAAAAAGAATATGAAGAATGTTTGTTGAAAGCTGAGGCAATTAAAAAGGTGTTGACTTAAGTTTTTTTCTTCAGCGGTTTTTTCTTCTCAGCTATCCTTCTTTCGCAGCCGAGTCTCATCACAGAGCAGCATGTAAAACCAACAACATAACAAAGTTCAGCAGCGGCGAGTACTGCTGCCCATCGCACAAGGCAACGAGCAGAGACATCGCCTGAGAATATTTACCGGCATCACAACTATTGCTATCTTAGTAGTGTGTCTGTTAAATGAAAAGGCTATGAGAAAATTGGATTGGGGGAGACTCGGCTACGAAGGAAACTGTTGATGACGGCGAGTCCCTTGGAGGGGACTCGCCTGAGAAAAAAAGAGTGCAATAATGACAGTAAAAATATTATATAGAACCTCTTTGCTCTTGATTAATCTGATTGGGCTTTTCTTTTTGGGAAGTCCTAATGTAAATAAAGAGGCTTTAAATCATGTGACTGAAGAGCAGGCTGTATTTAGACAAATCCTATATGGAGTGATAATCAGCTCTTTTTTTTCGTTACTCTCGTGGTTGTTAAATTTTATTTTTAGAAACAGACTGTTATTATCATTGCAATATCGAAGTAAGGCATTCTTTTTTCAATTGCTCTTTTTCTTACTTGTATATTTTATAATCTACGCTTATATCAATATCCTGAAATAAAACAAATACATCTTCTTTGCAGAAGAGTCTCTCCCTAAACGTTCTAAGATTTGTTGAAAGCAAGTGCAATTAAAAATGTTTTGACTTAAGTTTTTTTCTTCAGCTGTTTTTTCTTCATCTCCGGTAATTCAGATACTTTGGGATACACTTCTTTCATCCCTTCATCGCCATAAAAACGCATCAGTAATTGTACACTTTCGCTTAAAATAGTATAACGGTTGGTATTAAAAACCTGCATTTTTTCTTTAGGCAATCGTAAATCATACGTAGAGTTGCCCGCAAGTACTGCATCAAAATTTGGATTCAATTGATTAAAGTACATCAGGTCCATCATTAAATTTTTTGTCATTACAACCGAACTGAATTTTCCTGCTATTGCCTGCACATTAATATTCGGATCTGTTTTTTCAGGTGCAAATTCATTTAGCTTTCCCTGCTGCCCATTATTAACCATTGTTGTTATTCCCCCTTTACCTTCCATGATATAATGTGTGGCAATGAATTTTTTTACATGAGTGCGGCTTTCAGCAGGGAGATAGTATTGCAGTTTCCAGAAATCACGACTGCCACTTTTTTTAATGGCGCTGTAAACACGACCAGGCCCACCATTGTAAGCTGCAATTACCAGCAACCAATCATTGAGATCATCGTACAAACTGGTGAGGTATTTTGCAGCAGCATGGGTACTGCGGAAATAATCTGTGCGTTCATCTGCCCATCCATTCACCAGCAAACCATACTCCTTAGCTGTGTAAGGCATAAATTGCCAGGGGCCTCTTGCACCAACCCAGCTTGTTGCATTGGTGCTTAAACCAGATTCAATAACGGCAAGGTATTTCAGCTCATGCGGCAATCCATATTGCATGAGTACATTATCTATCAACGTAAAATAAGGAATGCCCCAGCTTTTCATTTTTTCAAGGCTTTTGCCATGGCCCCCAAGATAATCCTGTATAAAACCCCAAGCTTGTGGATGAATTTGTATGTCATAAGGAAGTGCATTGCTGAACTCCCTGTTTACAAACAACGTTTTAAATCCATACTTCTCTGCGTTGCCTTGAGTATTGATTGTTGAATCAGGGATAAGTCCATTACCAGAAGTATCCTTTTGTGCAAACGACAAAAGAAAACATCCATTGAATAATATGAACAACAAAAATTTCCGCATCAACAATTAATTTAAACAGCCTTATAGCTTTTCATCCATTGATGGCTAAGGCGCAGCAAAGATACCTCATCGAAATGCTTTGTCATCATTTGAAGTCCGAATGGTAACCCGTTACTATGCTGAAAGAGGGGAATAGAGATAGCAGGTATACCAACAAGATTGGCATAAACAGTGTAAATATCAGCCAGGTACATTTCAATCGGTTTATTGTTTTTTTCGCCAATCTTAAAGGCAGTTGAAGGCGATACAGGCATCAGTAATACATCTACTTCGTTGAATACCAGTTTTGTTTTATTATAAAGCTTACTCCTTACCTGTTGAGCTTTTGTAAAGTAAGCATCATAATAACCGGCACTTAATACAAAAGTGCCGAGCATGATCCGGCGTTGAACTTCCATGCCAAATCCATGAGAACGGTTAGCAGAGTAAAATTCTGTTAATTCTTCTTTTACGGGTGTTGATTGAGTTCCATAACGTACACCATCATAGCGGGAAAGGTTACTGCTTGCTTCCGCTGTAGTTAACACATAGTAAGCCGGAACAATATAATCGATCAGATCAAAGTCAAGTTCTTTTACCTGATATCCATCCTTTTTTAATTGAGAAATGAAATGGAGGTGCGTTGTTCTGATTTCTTCATCAAGCCCTTCATGCTGCAATGTTTGTTTGAAATAACCAAGAACAGGTTTTGCTGTTTCCACCTGTTGAATTGCTATAGCATAATCAGGAACCGGAAGAGATGAAACAGTACTGTCAAAATCATCGGCGCCTGCTATTACAGAAAGAACCAATGCAATATCTTCAACGTTATTGGCAAGCACACCTATCTGGTCGAAACTGGAGCCATAAGCTATCAATCCATGACGACTGATTCTTCCATAGCTTGGTTTCATACCAACTACTCCGCAAAAATCTGCAGGTTGCCGAACGGAACCTCCTGTATCACTTCCTAAACTTACCATGCAAAGATTTGCTTGTACAGCAACAGCAGAACCACCAGAAGAACCACCCGGTACACGGCTTTCATCCAATAAGTTTTTTACTGTTCCGTAAGATGAATTTTCATTACTGCTGCCCATTGCAAATTCATCGCAATTGTTAGTGCCAATAATGATAGCATCTGCTGTAAGTAATCTTTCTACTGCTGTAGAATTGTAAATAGAACGAAATCCTTTCAGTATGTTGGAAGCTGCAGAAATAGGATGTTGTTGATAAGCAATGACATCTTTGATCGTAATTACAATGCCATGTAATTTGCCGGTTTTTTTTTGGGACAGTCGTTGTACATCTAATTGATCAGCTCTTTGCAAAGCTTCATTATCAAACACATGAACCAGCGCATTAAGATGTTGCTGCTGCTTTATTTGCGACAGATAAAACGTCACTGCGTCCTTGCAGGAAGTTTTATTGTTATGCAAACTATTATGATAATCCTTTATGGTTGCAAACGGATACAAATAGCTTTACAGCTTCAATTGATGAAGGAGAAATGGTGAATAACGAAATTAAGGTTTAACCGGAGGGGTATCGTTGGTTGAGCTTTCTTCAATTTCTTTACGCACATTGCTTTTAGCATCATTAAACTCACGAATGCCTTTACCAAAACCCCGCATTAGTTCTGGTATCTTACGACCACCAAAGAGAATAAGAATTGCAATAACAATGAGGATAATTTCCTGTGTACCAAGTACGCCTAAAAGTATGGGGTGAAAATTCATAATATTAAATTTATTGGAAAACGAAGTTACACTTATTTATCAACTGCTTACATAAAAAAACCTTCTTTAACAGAAGGTTTTAAATGATTTTTATCATGAATAATTTAGCGGAGATAATTCTTGCCGCATTTACCAGCTTTGCCATGAGCAGCCTGGTAAGGAGAAATTCCACGGTTGCAGGACATCAATAAGAATGTAACAACTGCAAAACCGAATAATACTTTTTTCATACCGAAACGAATTATTTAGTTAATAAATAGAGTAAAGATTGTTTCGATAGGTATGGATTATACTGTTTTGTGAGTCGTAAATATACAAACGAAAACACAGGTATAAAAGTATAAAGGGGAAATTTTTTTTCTTTCCCCTTTAGTAAATATGCTTATTTGATGCGTTTTTCCTTAATACGGGCACTTTTTCCGCTTCTTTCACGGAGATAAAAGAGTTTAGCACGGCTCACTTTACCAACTTTGTTCAGTTCAACTGAGTGAACATTTGGCGAACTGTAGGGGAATGTACGTTCAACACCAATGCCATCGGAGATCTTACGCACTGTAAATGTTGCAGTTGCGCCTACACCCTGGCGTTTGATCACATCGCCACGAAAGCTCTGGATACGTTCTTTACCGCCTTCAACGATCTTGTAATTGACGGTAACGTTATCACCTGCTTTAAATTTAGGATACTCTTTTTTAGCAGTTAATTGTTCATGTATAAATGCAACAGCAGCGTTCATAACTCTTAATTTTTAGGACGGCAAAGGTAGGGGGTTTTAGCAGGAATTTGTAATTTGTTGAATGGAATTTAGAAAAAAAGGTTAGACCGATATTCCTTATCCCTAATTCCCAACTACATTCTATTACCTCGCCACGTTTACAGCTCTTTTTTCCCTTATAACAGTCACCTTAATCTGGCCTGGATAAACCATTTCAGTTTGAATTTTCTGTGCCATTTCAAAGCTCAGCATATCTGATTCGGCATCGGTTACTTTTTCTGCTTCAACAATCACCCTCAACTCACGACCAGCCTGAATTGCATATGCTTTTTCAACACCAGGATAACCCATGGCCAATGTTTCCAGATCTTTGATTCGCTGGAGGTATTGCTGCATAATTTCACGACGGGCGCCTGGTCTTGCACCGCTAATGGCATCACAGGCCTGTACAATAGGAGAAATGACATACTGCATTTCCATTTCATCATGATGGGCTCCAATAGCATTTACTACAGCAGGGTTCTCACCATATTTTTCAGCAAGTTTAGCCCCAAGTAGTGCATGGCTTAATTCTGTTTCCTCATCAGGTACTTTTCCAATATCATGTAACAATCCGGCACGTTTTGCCAGTTTAGGATTTAAACCGAGTTCTGCCGCCATAATGGAGCAGAGATTGGCTGTTTCACGACTGTGCATGAGCAGGTTTTGGCCATAAGATGACCGGAACCTCATACGGCCAACCATCCTGATCAATTCTTTATGTAAACCATGAATGCCAAGCTCAATAACCGTACGTTCGCCAATTTCCATTACCTGCTCTTCCAACTGACGTTTAGTTTTTTCAACTACCTCTTCAATACGTGCAGGGTGAATACGACCATCTGCCACCAAGCGCTGTAAACTTAAACGTGCCACCTCACGACGAAGTGGGTCAAAAGATGAAAGCAAAATGGCCTCAGGTGTATCATCAACAATCAGATCAACACCTGTTGCTGCTTCAATGGCACGGATGTTCCGGCCCTCTCTGCCAATGATCTGACCTTTGATCTCATCGCTTTCCAGGTTAAAGACAGTAACTGTATTTTCAATGGTTTGTTCTGCCGCAGTTCGCTGGATAGATTGAATGACTATTTTTCTTGCTTCTTTATTGGCTTTTAATTTAGCGTCTTCAATGATCTCCTGTTGAATGGTCAAAGCTCTTGAATGTGCTTCCTGCTTAAGACTTTCGATTAATTGATTCTTTGCTTCTTCAGCACTGAGTCCGGCAATTTTTTCCAACCTTCGGATATGCTCTTCCTGGTGTTTCTCCAGTTCCGTACGCTTGAGATTCACCACTTCAATTTGACGATTGAGGGTTTCTTTGATAGCCTCATTTTCTTTGATCTGTTTATCTAAGGCGCCTTCTTTCTGGTTGATAGATTGCTCTTTTTGACGGGCACGATTCTCCGTTTCGTTGATCTTGCGGGTACGTTCATTTATTTCTCTATCATAGTCAGATTTCAGTTGAACAAACTTTTCTTTAGCTTCCAGCTCCTTTTCCTTGCGAATGTTTTCAGCTCTCAGTTGAGCCTCTTTAATCAATGATTGTGCCTGTAAATCTGCTATTTCAACCTGTTTTTTTGTGTTTTTGGCAAAGGCAAATCGTCCTGCAATAACTCCAATAATGAGTGTTACAGCTCCGATTATAATGTATAAAATTGTGGGTTCCATTGTTTTTAACTGGTTTGTTTATTTCTGAGAGCAAATCGTTCCTCTTCTATGCTATTATTTTGGGGCATAGCGGGAATATGGTGGGCGAAATTACTGAAAATAAGCCAGTAACAACTATTGTAAAGGGAGAATAACAAAGCAGTTGAAACATTAGTTTGCCTGTAACAATAAGCAGATTAGTTTTGCCGGCTAAATTGAACTTCATGAAGCTAGTGGTATCGATGCTGATTTTATTTTTATTGGTCAATACATTATCGGCCCAAAAACTAAAACCCTGGAAAGTGAAATTGGAAACCGGGCAAAAATTTAAGATTATCAATACCTCTTCCAGCAACATAAGCCAGCAAATGATGGGGCAGGAAATACAGATCAAAATCAATAATTATATTACTGACTCTATGTATGTAAAAAGTGAGTCTGCGGGGAGCTTCAATATAACCAACACTACCATACATATGAAAATGGAGATGCATGCCATGGGTCAGCAAAAAAATGTTGATTCAGATAACAAAGAAGATATGGAAGGGGAGTTGGGTGATAAGATGAACGAAAAGATTGGCGTTGCTGTTGGCGCAACTGTTACCGAAAAAGGAGCCGTAATAATAACTTCAACCGAAAAAGAGATTACTACAGATGCAATGGGTGGTTTGATGTCATTAAATAATGATTCGGCTTCTATAGCCGGATATTTTCTTGTTCCTCCGGCAAAGGATTTAAGACCCGGAGATACATGGATCGATTCATTTGTAACTACAGGCAACAGGATACAAACGATCTATACTTTTATTAAATCAGAGAAAGGAATTGCTTATTTCAGTTTTGAAATAAAAACAAGTACAGAAGGAACAACCAGCACAAACGGTATGGAAGTAAAAGCAAAAATCAACAGCGATGGTATAGGAGCCATGCAAGTGGAATTAAAGTCTGGGTTGGTGCTGGAACGTATAACCGAAACCAAAGTGAGCGGTACCAACGAAATAATGGGAATGGAAGTACCAATGACCGGGGAAACAAAAGCAACAGTTACAATTACAAAGCTTTAAGGCTGAACAAGCAATTGATCAATCAACTTTTCTAATTTCACTAAACTCTCTGTCGTTTGTTCTTCATCTTTTTCATTTGAAACCTTATTGTTTCCCCCACTGGTTTCGGTCGCATACCAAACCAATACCATGGCAATATAATCCTGCATGTCTTTTCCTGAAAAATTTGTTTTGAACTCAATGATTTTTTCATTGATCGTTTTCACTGTTCTGCGAACCTGTTCTTCATCAACGGGAGTTACTTTAATGCGGTAACTGCGATCGCCGATAACAATGTTGACAGGGATTAAATTATCCATATTTAAAAATATTTTTTTGTTGATCATATTGGCACTGCTTTTGCGCCAATCAAACATCATTTAGTTGCTCCACTTCGGAAATGCCTTTTTAAAGTTACCTCTAAACCAACAAAATTATGTTCGCTAAAGTTAAGCAGCATGTATTTATTGATAAGCTTACGCTGGAGCTTTTTTCATCACATAAAAACGGTTTTAAAGCTATACTGAAAGATGAATGCGGATTTGAATGCCGGAGAATGGAAGCCGAAGGGGATCACCAGCGTTTCTTAACCTGGGGCGGTTTGAACGATTTACCGTATGGTGTTTACATACTTGAATTGCAACAGGGAGATAATGAAATGCAAATGAAAATCATTAAAAGGGTTTAGGCTTTATTGCGCTAACAGCGCCATACAACGATCAATTTCTTTGATGAAGTGGTTTAACTTCTTCTCCAATTCCTTTTTTTCTTTATCATCTAACTGATGTTGTGATGCTTTAAGCATGGCATTTTCCAGTTCCATCACTTCAAATTCCTGTTTCTTTTCTGTTTGCACATCTTTTAACCCATTAAGCTGTTGCTTCAGCTTTTGATTTTCTTTTTCAAGCTGCTGATGTTTTTTCACCAGCAATTGCATCTTCTGATGCAAGGTTTGAATATGTTGATCTATTAAAGTCACTATAATCGGAAATGGTTACTTAAAAATATTACTTTCTGATCTCTGCGGCTATTTGTTTTTCCAGTGCCTGGATCAAAGTGCTCATCATTTGTTCTGTTTCATGATCTGTAAGTGTTTTTTCATCGTCCTGAAACAAGAGATTTAAAGCCATAGATTTTTTATCAGCCCCTATTTTTTCACTTTCAAACACATCAAACAAAGAAACGGATTTCAACCGGTTCACTTTTGCTTTGATAATGGTTTGCTCCACCTCAGCATAACTGGTTGTTTTATTGATGATGATGGCGAGGTCTCTTCCTACAGCAGGAAAACGGGGAATTTCTTTGTATTCGAGTTTTACTTTTGAAGCAAGCTGTGTTAAAATGGTCCAGTTAATATCTGCAAAATAAACCGGTTGCTTAA
This sequence comes from Lacibacter sp., assembly GCA_046593655.1. Lineage (GTDB taxonomy): Bacteria > Bacteroidota > Bacteroidia > Chitinophagales > Chitinophagaceae > Lacibacter. The sequence continues at coordinate 13,116 of JBKJNM010000070.1, forward strand.
TATCAAATTGCTTTAACTGGGCTGCATCTACAATCCCAATTTCAGCAACAGCCTGTTTTTTATTTTTATATCGGATTACTCCACTAAAGCCTCTTTGAGCCTCAGCTAATTCAGTTTCTGCAGTTAAACCGGCTTGTTGCAAAATTCCATTTACAACTGACTTCAAAAAATAGATATCTATAGCCGACGTCTTTTGTTTCCATGAAGATTCGTTGTTGCCAGAAGTATAAATTGCCAGGTGATCGGTTTCAACATATTTTCCAACAGATGATGTAATATAGGTTTTCCCGAACTCAAACAAACGAAGCGAATTATTTTTACGATTCAGGTTAAACGCAATGCATTGTAAACCTGTTTCCAGCATTGAAGGACGCATCACATTCAAATCAGCACTCAGGTTATTGAGCATTTTTACTGTAGTGGACAATACCTCTTCACTGTACCATGCACTATTCGCAATTGAATTAGTGAATATTTCATGAAACCCTTGTCCTGCAAGACTGTTACTGATCTTTTCTTTATAAGCAAAACCCGTATAATCAACTTCTGTTGATGGTGAAATGGTAATGCTGGTGGGTATCTCCACATTATCCAATCCATCAATACGCATAATCTCCTCGGCAAGATCGGCAGGTAATTCAATATCAGGTTTACTGAATGGAGGAGCTACCCATAATTCATCAATAGAATCTTTAATAATCTCAAAATTCAATGACTCAAAAATTTTCTTTACCGTATCGGGATGATAATTTTTACCACTGATTTTTTTGAGATAATGATATTTAATAGCGATCTGAGTTTTTTGTTTTGGATTGGGATAAACATCCACCACTTCACTTGAAATTTCTCCACCTCCTAATTCCTTTATGAGCAATGCAGCACGTTTTAATACATGAACTGTGTTGCTGATGTCAACGCCTTTTTCAAAACGTGTTGCAGCATCGGTTCGGAGATTATGACGGAAAGAAGTTTTACGTGTAGTAATGGGGTTGAACCAGGCACTTTCTAAAAAAATATTTACAGTTGATTCGTTAACCCCGCTTTTTTGCCCTCCAAAAACACCAGCAATACACATGGCTTCTTCTTTGTTGCAAATCATGAGGTCATCTGCACTCAACTTTTTTTCTTTTTCATCCAATGTAATAAATGCAGTTCCTTCCGGAAGATTTTTAACAATCACTTCTGCCCCGGTGATGGCGTTTGCATCAAATGCATGCAAAGGCTGTCCGGTTTCATGTAATATGTAATTGGTAATATCTACCATATTATTGATGGGCCGCAGGCCAATGGCTTTCAAACGCTGTTTGAGCCAATCAGGACTTTCTTTTACTGTTATATTCTTAATACTTACACCTGCATATCGTTGACATGCTTCCGCATTTTCAATTTTTACTCCAATAGGTAATGATTTATTATCAGGCTTAAAGTTGTTGCTGAAAGGCGTTTTCAGTACATAGTTTTTCTTATCATGAAAATTCAGATAAGCAATAACATCTCTTGCAACACCCATATGGCTCATGGCATCCATATGATTGGGTGTGAGGCCAATTTCAATGATCCAGTCAGTATATAATTGAAAATAGTCTGTAGCAAGAGAACCAACCTTAGCATCCTCTTTTAAAATCAGAATACCTGCATGACTGCTCCCTATTCCAATTTCATCTTCAGCACAGATCATTCCATGACTCTCCAACCCACGGATTTTTGCTTTCTTCATCGTTAATGGTTCGCCACCAACCGGATAGATTGTTGTACCAATGGCGGCCACAATTACTTTCTGCCCAACAGCCACATTGGGTGCACCACAAACAATCTGCAATGGCTCGCCGGTTCCAACATTCACCGTTGTTAATGATAATTTATCAGCATCAGGGTGTTTTTCGCAAGTCAATACTTCACCAATCAGCAACCCCTTTAACGCACCTTTAATTTCCTCATAAGTCTCCATACTCTCCACCTCCAGACCAATAGATGTAAGGATGCGGCTTAAACGTTCGGGCTCTACTTGTACCGGAAGATATTCATGCAGCCATTTATAACTGATTTTCATTCTTGATTGATCTTGTTATTCAGAAAGTTGCAAAGATAATTCTTTGAAGGCTTGATGCACAAAGGACTTTTTGCTGTTATGAGGAGATAGAATTTAAAAAACAAAACGAACAAGCAGGTAACTGTTATGCTTAGCCGAAACCAATGTATGATCTTGCTTTTTTTTATTCTTTTATTTTGGTAAAAGCCTTGCTGAAAGTGGTTATACCTGTTGCGATGAACTGTGAAAGTTACTCAAACCTCATATTGTAATCCGCATGAGGTGACCAAAAAACAGAACAAAAATCTTTTCGCACACACGGTGTGGAAATACTGACTTCTACGTCGTAAAATTTTATTAAATTGAAGATAAGTGCAGGAATTCATGTGAATAGATGGTCAAAAGTGGTGGATAACTCTCAAAGTAATGTGCATTGAGGATGTATAAATATAGAAGGAGAAATGATTTTTTTGATAGCTCTTTTGCCGTTACATTCGTTTCCCTTCCATTGGTAACAATAACTTAACATCCACATTTTTGTTTTTGTAATGTGTTACAAAGGATGGATTGACCACAACCAAAACCTGCATTATAAACTATGGATTTAACCAATCTAAATAAAGACCGTAAGACGAAAAGGAAATCATCGCTCGACCTATCCACCATGATGTATGGGAAGGTGCCCCCGCAGGCAAAAGAATTGGAAGAGGCAGTACTTGGCGCTGTGATGCTTGAAAAAAGTGCCTTCGATACCGTTAGTGAAATTTTAAGACCAGAATGTTTTTATGTTGATGCACATCAGCGCATCTTTCGTGCCATGCAGGGTCTTACAACTAAAAGCTCACCTATTGATCTGCTCACGGTAGTGGAAGAATTGAAGTTAAAGGAAGAATTGGAAATGGTGGGTGGGGCTTACTTTGTAACCCGGTTAACCAACACCGTTGTGTCAACAGCGAATATTGAAGCACATGCACGAATCATTCTTCAAAAATTTTTGCAAAGAGAATTGATCCGCATCAGTGGTGAAACCATTGGAGATGCCTATGAAGAAAGTACGGATGTATTTGATTTGCTTGATGATGCTGAAACAAAATTGTTTGAGATTACGAATAATTATCTGCGAAAGAATTTTGATTCGTTTGATAATGTGCTTATCAAAACCATTCAGCGTATTGAGGACATGCGGAATAAAGATGAGGATGTAACAGGTGTTCCAACAGGGTTTGCTTCCATGGATCGGATTACTTATGGGTGGCAGCCTACCGATCTGGTCATTCTTGCAGCCCGCCCATCAGTTGGTAAAACAGCCTTTGCATTGAATCTTGCACGAAATGCAGCATTGCATCCCACCAAACCAACACCCGTTGCTTTTTTCTCACTTGAAATGAGTGCATCACAATTGGTGCAACGTATCTTATCGGCGGAAAGTGAAATTCATCTCGAAAAAATTTCACGTGGCAAACTGGAAGATCATGAAGTACAGCAATTGTATAAAAAAGGAATTGATCGTTTGTCAAAGGCACCCATTTATATTGATGACAGTGCTGCATTGAATATTTTTGAATTGAGAGCCAAAGCCCGTCGCCTGGTAAACAAGCATCATGTTGGATTGATCATCATCGACTATCTGCAATTGATGAGCGGTGTAAGCGGAAATAAAAATTCAAACCGTGAACAGGAGATCAGTAATATTTCAAGAAACTTAAAAGGGCTTGCAAAGGAATTAGGAATTCCAATTCTTGCCTTATCACAATTAAGTCGTGAAGTAGAGAAGCGTAAAGAAGGAAACAAGATTCCGCAGTTGAGCGATCTCCGTGAATCGGGTGCCATTGAACAGGATGCAGATATGGTGATGTTCCTTTACCGGCCTGAATATTATGATATCACTTCCAATGAATTTGGTGAAAGCAACCGGGGTGAAACGCATGTACGCATTGCCAAACACAGAAACGGACAGTTAGACACGGTCAAACTCCGTGCATTATTGCATATCCAGAAATTTGTAGAAGACGATTCAAATGATATGGGTGCCAGTGCATTGCCCGGCGGGGGAAACTGGAAACCAGTTCCAATTGAGGAAGGTCCGAAAGTATTTGTGCAGAAAGGAAGTAAAATGAATGATATGAATTTTGATGAGGAAACTCCGTTCTAATTCATAATTATATAATTGATCATGGAGAATGAATTTACATTTGTTCTCCCTTTTTTTTATGGCGCTACCATTTTTTTATATTGAACAATTTGATACAACTTCTTCGTTGATTACACTAAATGAAGAAACATCAAAACATATCGTTCAGGTTTTACGCATGCAAGGAGGGGAGCAGATCAACCTTACAGATGGGAAAGGCAACATGCTTACTGCTGAAATAACAACTGCACATAAAAAGAGTTGTGTTGTAAGTATTCAAGCAGCAAACTTTAAGCCGCAGGTTTTAAGAAAAGTTTCCATTGCTATTTCATTAATCAAAAATAACAGTCGTTTTGAATGGTTTCTGGAAAAAGCTACAGAAATAGGAGTTACTGAAATTGTTCCATTAATTTGTGAGCGAACCGAACGCCGGCACTTCAGATACGATCGTATGAAAGGAATTGTTGTAAGTGCCATGTTACAAAGTCAGCAAACATGGTTGCCGGTTTTACAGGAGCCTGTAAAATTTGAAAATTTGAAAATGATGCAATTTGAAAATGCATTAAAACTTATTGCTCATTGTGAAGAAACAGAGAAGAACCCATTTTCAAATTTTCAAATTAATAAATTTTCAAATTGTATTATCCTTATTGGCCCCGAAGGTGATTTTACAGAAGATGAAATACAACTTGGATTGAGTAATCAGTTTGGAGCAGTTTCGTTGGGTGAAACAAGATTGAGAACCGAAACTGCAGGAGTGGTGGCAGCTGCTTTACTTTGTATAACGTAAAATGTTAGGGAGTCTGCTTTCTGAACCGTGGTTCACACGGTTTGATGTGGCACCGTAAACAAGAATCAGCTTACAATTTTGTTGGCACAACTGCTGCTTGCAAAAGCTTCAGGTTTGGCTTTAAACGCAAAGCCCATTCCCAAAATATAACCCATGGCTTCACGCAACGCTTCATTGCTTTTGAAATGCGGATTGGTATTAATGTCGGCATGTACTTCCATGTCAACATCATACACCGTAAACAAATCGCAAAGTTCATAAGCAATTTCAATGCTTTTGGCAACTTCCACCAGCATGCGTTCTTTGATAGAATACTTCTGGCGTGTTTTTTCGTTGTGAATAAACATAAAGCCACCGTGTCCTTCACGCAAGAAAACAATCACTGTTGCAAATTCAGTTTCGCTGCCTTTTACCTGGCTGTCGGTTCCAATACAAACCTTTAAACGAAACCCTTTTGCTGTTTCCCGTACAATGGCAGCACGAACTTCTTCCTTAATAGGAAGCTTGATGTGTTCACCGTTAAATCGTCTCCAGTTCATAAATTGAGTTTCTCTAATTTACGAACATATTTTTATTAGCAGCAAGAATCTACAGTTAAGTGTTTATTAACAGTTGGGGATAAGCGAAGATGAAGGATCAATGGTGAATAGTGAATGGTCAATTGATTTATTGTTCATCAGTATTGCCCTGTACTTAATAAAACCAATGTACATGCTTCCATTGGCTGAATATCATTTTTTAAAGCCAGTTGCTTCAGTTCTTCATTTTCAGCACCGGGGTTAAAGATGATGCGTTTGGGTTTTAATGATAGTATGTAATCATAATACTCCTGCTGACGTGTTGGATTGAGATAAATGCTCACTGTATCAATATCAGTAAAAGCAGGGTGATCAGTTACCACTTTTACATCTGCTACTACTGCTTCTTTACTGCCGATAGATACAACAGGGTGCTCATGTTTCCGTAGTCTGTTTATGGCCAGAAA
>JBKJNM010000145.1:0-11530 GCA_046593655.1 Lacibacter sp.
AAGCTAACAATAAAAACATGGGCTAAAAAAAATCACAAGAACTTTGGGGGTTCTTGTTATTTTTTACCTTTACCTCAACATTTATAAACCAGTCAACCTTTTTTAGGACTAGTCAAGGATAAGTTATCCTGCTTTTATAACGGCTGTATTTGTTTTTGCTGAACTAAATCGGTTCAACGCCCACATGATGCTAAAGCTGGGAATAAAATCAAGCCCTGGTAATAACTCTTCAGCAAAGTTGAAGACAGAACCGAAAGCACCTTTCCAACCACCAAATGTTTTATAAAATACAAAAGCAGAGATGGGTGCCCAAACAATATCTGCAAATTCACCCAGAAAAGGAAGGGCATATGTAGCATAACCTACTGCGTCCATCAAAATGCAAAACCCGAGAGAAGTTTGTTGTTTGTTCATGTTAGTATTGTGTTTTAAACACCCATTCAGATTGCAAACACAATACCAACGTTGCATGGATGACGAAATGATGCTGTTAAATTTTCAAACAACAAAATCCTTAGCTTTAAACACTAAAATAAAAACCATGCTGCGTTCAACTTTCATTGTTCTTGTATTAGTTGTTTCAACCGTTTTATCTGCTCAGCAGAATTATTTTTATCCCAACAGCGGCAACTTTAATCCGCAGATCCCAACACCAGAACAGTTTCTGGGTTATGCCATCGGCACACAGCATACCCGGCACGATAAAATTGTGGAATACTTCCGTGAACTGGATCGCCTGAGTGATCGTGTAACCATGCAGGTAATTGGTAAAACATTTGAGCAACGGCAGCAGATTGTTGCGGTATTTACTTCGCCTCAGAATCATACAAAAATTGAAGAGATCCGCAAGGCACACCTGGCCGGACAACAAACCGGTAATACAGAAAATATTCCGCTGGTGATACATCTCGGGTACAATGTGCATGGCAATGAACCCAGCAGCAGCGAAGCAGCCTTACTCACTGCCTATTATATTACAGCATCCCAAAGTGATGAGGCCAATAAATGGTTGAACGAAATGGTGATCCTGATGGATCCTGTAATCAATCCAGATGGTCGTGACCGTCATACACATTGGGCCAATATGCATAAAGCAGAACCCCCTGTTGCAGATCCATTCGACAGAGAGCATACAGAAATATGGCCCGGTGGCAGGTTCAATCATTATTGGTTCGATCTCAACCGGGATTGGTTCCTCGGCACATTTCCTGAATCAAGAAACAGGGTTAAATTCTTTCATCAGTGGAGACCGTATGTACAAACCGATCATCATGAAATGGGAAGTTCATCTACTTTTTATTTTGATCCGGGCATGGATGGTAGTAATAACCCAACGGTACCGGAGTATCTCTATAAAACATTGTATCCAAAATTTGGTGAATACTTTTCAGCAGCTGCCAACAAGATCGGCTCCATGTATTTTACCAAGGAGGCATTTGATAAACTTTATCCCGGGTATGGCAGCAGTTATATTAATTTTTATGGAGGCGCCGGATTTTTATTTGAGCAGGGTAGCAGTCGTGGGCATGTGCAGGAAACAACAACCATTCCTCTTACGTTTGCATTTACTATCCGCAACCAGTTTACAGCATCGCTTACAACCATCCGTGCATCTTTGTCAGAAAAAGTATCCTTACTTTCTTTAAGAAAAGAATTTTATCGTGTAAGTAATCAACAATCCAAAGTATCGCCGGTAAAGGCTTATGTATTTGGTGACGGATATGATGAAACAAAAACAAGAGCATTTCTTGACATGTTGCTCTTACATGAAATAGAAGTGTATGGATTAAATGGAACCATGAATGCAGAAGGGAAAAAATTTGATGGGGCATCAGCATATCTTGTGCCAACTGACCAACCGAATTATACGATGGTAAGGACTGTGTTTGAAAAACAAATCCCTTATACAGACAGTACATTCTATGATGCTTCTACATGGAGTTTAGCGTATGCTTATAATTTACCTTTTGCAGAAGTGCGGACAGCAGTAACAAAAGGCAACCGCATCAATCAATTGCCACAGCGAATTGTTCCTGCTGTTGTAAAAAGCAACTATGTATATGTGTTTGAACTAAAAGATTACAATGCACATAAAGCCATCTTTCAATTACAACTGGGAGGAGCATTGGTGCAAACTGCGTTCCGTCCGTTTACTGCAACTGTTAATGGAGCGGCAAAACAGTTTGGATACGGAACTATTTCTATACCGGCAAATTTGCAACGCATCAGCGCCGATTCATTGTATACATTGGTAAGTAATACAAGTGTAAACACACAACTCACTATTTATTCTTTAGGAACAGGATATAATTCAAAAGGTGTGGATCTGGGAAGTAATTATATCCGTACCGTAAAAAAGCCCGAGGTGATGATGTTGATCGGCACCGGTGTTGCTGCAACAGAAGCAGGAGAGATTTGGTATTTGCTGGATCAGCGTTTACAAATGCCCATTACCAAAATGGACATCCTCAACTTTGGCCGTGCACCCATTGACCGTTACAATACCATAATAATGGTGAGCGGTAATTATGCAATACTTGATAAATCAGCAACGGATAAATTAAAAGCATGGGTGCAGAACGGCGGCACACTCATCACCATTAAATCAGGAAGTGATTGGGCCATTCGTAATGGGTTCACAAAAGAGAAGTTATATGCTGACAGCAGCAAGCAACCTTTGCAACGTTATAATTTTGATGAAGCACCGCAACGTGAAGGAGCCAAATCATTAGGCGGTTCAATTTTTAATGTTGATCTCGACACCACACATCCCATCGGATTTGGATTTACACAACGCAGTATGCCGGTTTACAGGAATGGATTAACTGTTTTAATGCCTTCTGTTAATTCCTACGCAACCATTGCATTGTACGGCAGCAATCCATTGATTGCAGGTTATCTGCATCCCAGCTCTTTAAAAAAAGTAAAGAATAGTGCAGCCATTTTAGTTGGGGCAGAGGGAAGCGGAAGAGTGATATTGTTCAGCGATGATCCCAACTTCAGGGGAACATGGTATGGGAGCAACAAATTATTTTTAAATGCATTGTTTTTTGGAAGCCTGATCAATGTGCCCACAGTTGTAAGTGAATGAGGATTGCATCTGTTTAACAAATCTTACTGCCATCAGCATAAACGATTATCAAAAAAACCTGCAGCCGCAGGTTTTTTGATTTATACCTTGCAACTGCTCAAAACTATGATCAGCACGTAATTATGTAACTTATTCAGATAGTTCTATAACAAATAGTATTAAAAAACTATCCACTTTTACAGTACTTAAGCACCTGAATCAATCCGGTTATAAATCCGGAATGGTCATTATTTGCTTTTACAGAAAAGTGAATTTTAATATGGATTCAATGCGTATGGCATGAATTTTTGTAATATTTCTATGCTAATAAACTTGTGAATGTTGAATAATCAATTCTTAAACATCTAAACAATTAAATCATGAACACAGAAAAAGCAATTGAGGTATTAAATACACTCGTAGAGATTAATAACGATCGGATCGAAGGGTATGAAACAGCTTTAAAAGAAACGGAAGAAGGCGATTTAAAAAGTTTGTTTTCTACTTTTAAACAAACCAGCCTGAATTGTAAAAGAGAATTAGAAAGTGAAGTACAACGAATGGGTGGAAAACCTGAAGAAGGCACCAGAACATCCGGCAAGTTTTACAGAGCGTGGATGGATATTAAAGCGGCTCTTACAGGTAAAGACCGCAAAGCAATTCTCAATTCATGTGAGTATGGGGAGGATGTAGCAGTTGCCACTTACGATAAGGTAATAAAAAATGATTGTGAGGAGTTGACTGCCGAACAACGAAGCATGGTGCAAGAGCAATACAGGCTGATAAAAGCTGATCATGATACAGTAAGAAACCTGCGTGATGCGGTGGTTGAGCAAGATTAATCTTTTATAAAAGTATATAATAGGCGGAGGATGTAAGTTTTACTCCTCCGCTTATTTTTTTGCATGAAATATCCATAACAAAAATGCTTTGATGATTTAATTGCCGGACTATTATTGAATAAATTTAATTCAATAAATACATTTTCCTCAACTTTATATAAGCAACCATCATATCAATCAAAAACTCTTTCATATGAAAAGTAAAACCCCCAAAAGTCCATCAGGATTTGAAAAAATATCTATATTGGTCACAAAGGCATCTGGAAGCACTGCTGCTTTTATCATAGCACTTTTTATCATCATTGCATGGCTGATAAGCGGCCCGATTTTTAATTTTTCTGATACCTGGCAATTAGTGATTAATACAGGAACAACCATCGTTACTTTTTTAATGGTGTTTCTTATTCAGCGAAGCCAGAACAAAGACTCGATTGCACTGCATTTAAAATTAAATGAATTGATCGTGGCCCAGGAAATTGCCAGCAATCGCCTAATAGCAGTAGAAGATATCAGTGAGGAGGATTTGAAAGTACTTCAAAAGTTTTACAAGCATTTAGCAGACAAAACAAAAAATGAATTATCTGTACAGGAGTCGCATTCAATTAATGAAGCAAATGCACATCATGAAAGAAAAAATACTGCGGCAAAAGGAATTAAAAATAAATCATGAACCTTACAACAGGCTATCCATATTGGCTCATCAACAGTGGATTGCCGGCACATTATCCAAAACTTGAGCAATCAATTAAAACGGATGTGCTGATTATAGGAGGTGGAATATCAGGAGCCTTAACAGCGTACCATCTGATCAATGCAGGAATACAATGTGTGGTAGTTGATGCACGAACAATTGGGCTGGGCAGTACCTGTGCAAGTACTTCGCTTTTGCAATATGAATTAGACAAACCATTATGTGAATTGGCAAATCAAATTGGATTTCAAAAGGCGTCCCGTGCCTATACCATGTGTGCAGAAGCGATCGATAGCTTACAAGCCATCTCACAAAAAATGAAGTTCAAGTCTTTTGAAAAACAACAAAGCCTTTTTTTTGCTGCTTACAAAAAAGATAAGAACTTAATAGAAACAGAATTTTCAATCCGTAAAAAAGCCGGATTTGGGGTACGACTTTTAGATGAAAAGCAAATACAGGAACAATTTGGGTTTAGCGCTCCTGCGGGTATTCTTTCTACTAAAGCTGCTGCTACAGATGCATACCTGTTTACACATGCATTGCTTACAGCATGTATAAAAAAAGGGCTTGAAGTATTTGACAGAACATCCATTTCAAAGATTGAGTATAAAAAAAGGGGTGCCCTGTTAATTACAGATAAAGGCTATTCAATCAATGCCAAAAAAATTGTTAATGCATCCGGTTATGAGATAACTGAATTTATTGAAAAAAAAATTGTAAAACTTCAATCAACCTATGCACTGGCATCAGAACACATTCAATCGCAGATACCTGTTTGGAGAAATAATACCATGCTTTGGAACACTGCCGATCCCTATCTGTATATGCGCATAACCAAAGACAATCGTATCATAGTTGGTGGAAGAGATGAAGAATTTTACAACCCCACCCGACGTGACCGGCTTATTAAAAGGAAAACAGCACTCTTAAAAAAAGATTTTTTAAAACTGTTTCCTGCAATTGATTTTATTCCTGAGTTTAGCTGGACGGGTACATTTGGTTCTACACAAGATGCCTTACCCTATATTGGCACTTACAGAAAAACTCCGCATACTTATTATGCACTGGGCTTTGGAGGTAATGGAATTACGTTCAGTTTAATTGCAGCCGAAATAATAACCGATCTGATCTGCGGTAAAAAAAATAAAGATGCATCGCTTTATGCTTTCAACCGTTAAAAAAAAGAGCGGAGAATGTCAACCGATTTGTTTTTGCATACACAAACTGATCTCTACTCCAATATATTGTCCGTAGTTGGGAATTAGGCTATAACCCTCCCGTTCATATACACGGATAGCTTCCGGTTGTTTAATAGCTGTTTCCAGGATACAAGTATGATAACCTTCTGCTGCAGCCCATTGTTCCAGCTCTGTTAAGATGCGCCCTGCAATTCCTTTACCACGTTGCTGCACCTGCACAAACATGCGTTTGATTTCTGCAACACCTGTTTCATATTCTTTAAATGCACCGCAACCAACGGGTTCGTTGTTATTATAAGCAACGATTACATGATGTATATGATCAAGTTTGTTGAATTGTGAAAAGAATTGCTGTTGGTCACCATATCGTGTCTGCAGATCTGCATCAAGTGCAACAACAAGTGTTCTGAAATCGGTATGATCGGAATTGGTTTTGATGAGACTGAGCATAAGCAGATGTTCTTAACACAAGATAAAACCCTTTACTTATGAAATCTGCACATCGAGCAGGCGGCGGTGATAATTAATTTGCCCGAGATGATAACTTAAATGTGCAGTAAGATGTACAAGAAAAAATTCGGTTGATGTTTTTTCGGGAAATACCAGCAAGGGATATTCCTGCTGCAAGCTGTTTGCCGGAAGCTTGCGCAGCGTTTCCTCAACAAGCGTTTTTGCTTCAGCAACCATAGTTAACAATTCTGCTTTAGGTAATCCCTTTAAAGAAAATTCAAGTTCCCGATTTCGTGTGTAAGCAAAACCGCCCAGCTCGGCGCCAATAAAAGTTTTCAGATTACCAATTAAATGCAGACAAAGATTACCTGCCGAATTAGCAATAAATTTTTCTGTTACCCAAAGAGCCTCTTCGTTTTTGTATTGTTCAATTTCGGTATAAAGTTTTGCAAGATCCCGTTGAAAAATTGTTGCCAGTGTTTCAGTAAGCATAAAAATAGATTAAGGAGTAACGAAGAAACAATGTTTTAATACTATTGTGATGGTCTTTTATAACGCACCGGTGGTGCAGGTTCTTTTTTCAATTCTATTCCTTCTGTCTTCAACAATTTCAATGCTTCCTGCACAGCTCTTTCCAATTGTGGATCTCTTCCTTCAATCAGAGCCTTCGGATCATAAAACACTTCTATGTCGGGAGCAATTCCTTCTCCTTCAACAGCCCATTTACCTTCAGTATCAAAAAAACCGCCACGTGGTGCAACCATTCTTCCGCCATCAATAAATGGTGGTGTATCCCATGTGCCCACTAACCCACCCCATGTGCGTGTGCCCACTAACGGACCGATCTTATTTTTCCGGAACATATAAGGCAACAGATCACCACCTGAGCCGGCATTCTCATTAATGATCATTACTTTCGGACCCCAGATACCCGCCATGGGTGTTGTAGATACTTTGTGACCCTCTACACGGTTGTTGAAATAACCCAGCAATTTTCTTCCCATCACGTCAATCATATAATCAGCTGCAGATCCACCACCGTTATTTCTTTCATCAATTACTGCACCCTGCTTATCCTGTTGTGCAAAATAATATCGGTTGAACGAAGTATAACCAGGATTACCAGTGTTAGGAACATACACATAGGCAAGTTTGCCACCTGATAATTCATTTACTTTTCTTCTGTTATCTTCTACCCATGCTCTTGATCGTAAGCCTGCTTCACTTGCAACAGGTACAACTGTCAGCAACCTTGCTCCCTCTGTTGATGGTTTGTTGCTGACACGAATTTTAATTTGCCTGTTGGCAGTGCCTTCAAACAAACTGTACAAATTCATATCAGCAGTTAACGGTCTGCCATCTACTTCAACTAAATACTCTCCTTCTTTTATATTCATACCGGGACCACTTAACGGCGATCGCAATTCGGGATTCCAGTTTTCGCCGGTAAATATTTTTGTGATCTTAAAGAAACCTTTATCAACTGTATAGTTCGCACCCAATAACCCAACAAGGATAGTTGGTACTTGTGGAAAATCACCACCGGAAGTGTACGAGTGTCCTATAGCGATCTCGCCTCCTAAAATATCAATGATGTAATTAAGATCGGAACGATGCTTCACATGTTTAAGCCATGGCTGATACCAATCATACACTTTGTTCCATGGCGCACCGTGTGTATTATTTACATATAGAAAATCACGTTGATAGCGCCAGCCTTCTTTAAAAATCTGTTCAGATTCTTTTGAAGGATCAACATATACACGCATGCCATCTGTTGGCAATCGGCCATCGCCCGGCCGTGGTGCAGCGGCCGTGGTAGTAACAATAAACCATGATGGGCCACTGCTGTATAAAAGATTTTTGCGATCGAAACTCGAAGATGCAAATGAAATACCTCTTACGAACTCAATTGCTTTTCGATCCTTGATACTATAACGATGCAGAATAAGCCCGTTTTCATTTGGAATGGCTTCTGCAATAAACACATGTCCATCAGGTGCGGCTACGAGGTCTTGATAATCACGAAACGGAATGTTTACGGAGATGATGCGTTGATCAATACCATCGAAATCGATTTTTACTTTTACGCTGCTTGGTTTTGTTACAACCGGTTTTACAGTATCACCCGTATTCTTCGTCGTCATCACTGGCTTTTCTTCGCCGGGTTTTGTTGGCTCTTCATCACTTTTTGGTTCAAATGGATTGGAGGTTTCTTTTGAAAGAACAGCCATGTACAACCCACGTGTAACAGGATAATTATAACTGCTCATATCGAGCCAGCCGGTGCTTAATGCATAATCTGTACTTGCAAGAAAGTATAAATATTTACCGCTTTCATCCCACTGAGGACTGATAACGTCAGACAATCCATCAGTGATAGCGGTGCTTTTATTATCATCAACATTGTACACCTTCACTGCTTTGAACTGGTTCTCCATGATCTGCACATAAGCGATCCATTTACTATCAGGCGACCAAACAGGTTGTAAGGTTCTGTTTGGATGCGCAAGCCGATCAGTGGCTACCAATGTAGCTTTACCACTTGCAAGATCCATGTTCCACAGATTGTAATCGGTATCAGTGAAGGCAATAAATTTTCCATCAGGTGACCATGATGGATAGTAATAGAATTTTTTATTAGGAATGGAATATGCTTTCGGTGTTCCCATTCCATCCTGCGTGCCAACCATTAATTGGTATTCCCCACTTGCATCAGAGAACCAGGCAATTTTTTGTCCATCAGCAGACCAGGAAGGATACCGATCTGCAGCTGCTGTTGTGCGGGAGATGTTTCTCCAATCTCCATTTTCTTTTGGTACTGAAAAAATTTCACCACGATGCTCAAACAAAGCTCTTTTGCCGGTTGGCGAAAGACTTGCATTTACAAGAGATCCAGGCGAAATAGTATTCCATCTTGCACGGCCCCAGTTCAAATCACTATTTGCATTAATGGTTAATGGTTTTGTTTTACCTGTTGTAATATAAAGACTATGCAAACGTGCCGCTTGCTCGTAAACAAGTACACCGTTGCTTGCCGCTAAATTTTTTACATCATAATCTTTATGAAACGTCAATTGTTTTTGCGCTTTTGTTTTTGGATTGTACGACCATACATTGTTTGCATAATCCTGTTCACTAAGAAAATATAAAATACCGTTATCCCAAACCGGAGCTGTGTGTCGTTCTTTATCGCCCTGAATTGTTTTGGTTGTTTCCTGAGTTTTCATGTTGAATATCCAGATGGGTTGTGCCTGTCCACCACGGTAATTTCTCCACTCAGGATCCCAAAAACGATAAGGTTGATACGCCATCATGCTGCCATCATCACTCATGCTGCCAACAAAACCAAAAGGCAGGATCATTGCTTCCGGTGTACCACCTGTTATTGCTATTGTATAAAATTTTGTATTGGCAGTGGGATAGCCCATTCTGTCTGAAGTAAATATAATTTTACTTCCATCAGTTGTCCAGCCCTGTACAAGATCGGCCGAGGGATGCCAGGTAAGTCGCTTGGGTGCACCACCATCAATTGATACAAGATACACATCGGTGTTGCCATCGTATTGCCCCGTAAAGGCCACCCATTTTCCATCGGCACTGATGCGTGGATTGTTTTCAGCACCAACGGCGCTTGTTAATCGCAGTGCATCACCACCTTCAAGTGCCACCACCCACAGATCATCGCCATGAACAAATACAATGTGTTGTTTACTAACGGATGGCTGACGCAGCAGCAATGTTCCTTGCGCTGTTGCGGTGAGGGAAAAAAAGAGTGTGCAGATAAACAGCAGTACACGAAAGCGAGTTTTATTTTTGCTCATACAACATAATTTGGTTGTTCAAGTTAATTCATCTGGAAGAGGTTTGGATGGAAAAGAAAAAGTAAACCTTCGGCGTTTTTAAAATGCTGAAGGTTTAAACATTATTGATTGCTTCGTAGCACGAAATGTCCCTTACAGGAGACGGTTATGAGAAAGATTGAATGTTTTATTTTAACAAAAATTGTCGTGTCCAATTTAAGATAGCGTTCTTGCAGTCGTCAGGATAAGGAATTGTTTTAAATGAGCCATTGTAACATAAAGAAGAAATCTTAAAACCATGATTAGCTCCTTTAATAACCATCGTATCAAAATTGTGAGGAAGTCCATCCGGAAAAACATTACTTAATTCCTTTAAACACCAATTCGGATAAACCAGAGCGTCATTTTCAGCAAACATCAGTAAAATGGGTTGTTTGATTTTTTTTAAATAACTACCCGGTTCAAATCTCTTAATTACGTTAAGCTGCTTCCAGTTTTCCTTAAAAGGAAATAAGGAGAGAAAAAATAAATCCCGGTTTACACTTTTTTTAGCTTTGCGATTTGCTTTGATACTATCCAGGTTTTCAGCACAAATAATTTTAGTCTGGTAATCATTAATTAGTTGTTTTTTTACGCTAAAGGTTGGCCCTGCCATTGATATTCCACCAACAAATGTTTCCGGATAGGTAGCTAAGCATATTTGTACAATCCACCCTCCCTGGCTGTGTCCAACAATAGCTATTTTATTTGTATCAATATTGGAAAGTGTTTTTAAATAATCTGCTGCGGCCTTTACATCGGCTGCCCGTTCTTCAAAACTCGTATTAAACCATTTGCCTTCCGATTGGCCTATGCCTCTTTTGTCAAAGTACAAAAGAGCCACACTGTCCAGCGGTACATTCATCTCGAACAGGGAGTCAAGAAGTTTAGTATAGTTTGACGCGTACGACGATAATCCTGAACCAACAATAAAAATAATAACAGGAAATTTTCTACCGGATGTTTTAGGCATTAAAAGGTTTCCTTTTAATGTGTATTTGTCACTTTTAAAAGAAATGGGTATTCCTTTTTCATAAGATGTGGTATCCAGGTTTGATAGTTCATTTGCTGAAGAAATTATTTTGTGATGCACAAAATTGGCATAGAGCGACAGAGCAAATAATAAAAGAATGCTTGTACTCAGAATTTTTTTTATCATTTTCATTAAGGCGATAGTCTAATGTGTGATGAAGTGTAATTTTAGTGTTGTTTGCCGATAACGTTTGAGTATTGCTGCAGGTGGGATTTTATTCTCCGTACAGTATCCTTTGAAAATTCCCCGCAACCGTCTCCCCAAGAGGGCTTTGCGGCTTAGGAGCAGAATTCATCATATACAACCAAAATAGTAAAGAACAATTTGAAGTTAATCATAATTTTCCACCTGCCCGTATGCGAGAACCGCAAAGTCCCCTCCGGGAGACGTTTGCGGAGACCAG
>JBKJNM010000253.1:0-55413 GCA_046593655.1 Lacibacter sp.
GAGATCAAAGATTTAAACAATTCCATTCTCGATTCAAAAATTGGAGAAAGCGATGCAAAGATTTTACGTGAAGATGTGGACCTTGTAGATGGTGTATATGGCGAATTGAAAGTGGAAGATTATTTAAAAGGGAAAATAGCTCCGGTATTCTTTGGAAGTGCTGTAAACAATTTCGGTGTAAAGGAAATGCTTAACACATTCATCCGCATAGCACCTTTGCCACAAAGCAGGGAAACCTCCATCCGACATTTAGATGTGAATGAAGATAAATTCAGCGGATTTATTTTTAAGATACATGCCAACCTCGATCCCAAACACAGAGACCGGATTGCATTCTTAAGAGTATGCAGTGGCCGTTTTGAGCGGAACAAATATTTTCATCATGTACGGATGGATAAAAAGGTACGTTTCAGTAATCCTTATTCTTTTCTTGCACGACAAAAAGATGTAATTGAAGAAGCTTACCCCGGCGATGTGGTAGGTTTGTTTGATACCGGTAATTTTAAAATTGGTGATACATTAACGGAAGGTGAAAATTTTTATTTTACCGGTATTCCTTCCTTTTCACCAGAGTTGTTTAAAGAAGTGATCAATAAAGATCCCATGAAGACCAAGCAACTTGAAAAAGGGTTGCTGCAATTAACTGACGAAGGTGTTGCACAATTGTTTACCCAGTTTGGTGGCAACAAAAAAATCATTGGCTGTGTGGGTGAACTGCAGTTTGAAGTAATTCAATACCGCTTGTTGCAGGAATATGGCTCCAGTGCTGAATTCAGGGCTATGCCTTATTACAAAGCCTGCTGGATCACCAGTAAGGATCAAAAGAAATTAGATGATTTTACCCGTTTCAAAACAAACAATATTGCCGCAGATAAAGATGGGCATTCGGTTTATTTGGCACAGAGCGAATGGTTTTTGAATACGGAGCGGCAAAACAATCCTGATATTGAATTTCATTTTACCAGTGAGATACATAAAGAAGGATGAGGTAAAGTACGAAGTTAGAAGTACAAAGTTAGAAGTACACCAGGCCCGATGATTGCTAACTCTATGTTGGTCGGTACGGTTGTAAACCGTTAGCCCATTTAAGTATAACTGATTTTCATTTCACGTCTTACGGCCTAGTGGCCGTGTCAACGAAATAAAACATGATGATCCTCTTCGAATCAGAAAGGTTATATGTTCAGCCTTATACATCTGCTGATGCTGGTATCTTTTTTCAGCTCAATGGCAATACGGAGATCATGCGTTATATCCGTAGGGCAAAAACGAAAAATGAGAGTGACCAATTTCTGCAAGAAAATTTAGCATTGTACAACCGAAATCCGGGACTTGGGCGGTTTGCTGTTTTTGCAAAAAAAGGCCAGCACTTTGTTGGTTCATTTTCACTTCTTTCATTAGATGATACAGATTATTTTCATTTGGGTTATGCTTTGCTGAAGCCCTTTCATGGCAAAGGATATGCAACCGAGCTGGTGAAAGCTTCGCTCAGTTATGTGTTTAAAACAATTAAAAAAGAAAACATACTGGCAATCACAGTAAAAGAAAATATTGCTTCACAAAAAGTATTATTGAATTGCGGATTTATACAAACAGGAACAAGAATGCATGATGGTGCTGAAGTGATGGAGTACGCATTGCAACGTGTACAATATAAAGCCAACTATAAACTTTAAATTTTTCCTACTCTTTCCATCATTTTCTCAACTAATTTATAAGTAGCGGGGCAATACTCCACATTTTGTTTGTAAACATGCACCCAATCTGTAAATTGTTTTTTGGTATGATGAGGGAAGCCTGCACAATCATCGGGGCGGATCTCATAAATGGAACATTTGTTGTCCTTTAAATTAAGAAACTGGCAGGGTTGCTTTTTATTCATCATGTCGCCGGTGCTTCTTTCTTTGTACAACCATTTATCTGTAAACTCCTGGGGTGTTTGATTGAAATGAGTGGAGATGCGTTTGATATCCTTCTTTGTAAACGTAGGAGTCATTGTCTTGCAGCAATTGGCACAACTAAGGCAATCTGTTTCGGCCCATACTTCTTTATCCATTTCAATGGACAATTGATCAAGACCTTTAGGTTTCACAGTTTCCAAACGGGTTAAGAAATAACGAAAGCGGCGACGGTTCTTATTCATCAGTCGTTTAAAAGAAGGCAGATGCAGAGGTTTCATTCAGAATTCTATTAAACAGCGAATATACAGATTCAGCTATTATATTTTGTAAAACGTTAATGCGCTTTGCAACAAAGACGCTGAGCACACAAAGCAAACATGCAGACCTTGATGATCTTTGTGTATTGGTGTCTTCGTGGCCAAACTATATTTGTTCTTATCTTTCAAACTTCAATTACAAATCATCATGTGGGAGCCACAAAAAAAAGGATTCAAAGCTTACCTGCAACTGGAAAGATCGCTGAGTGAAAATTCAGTAGAAGCTTACCTGCATGATGTTGACATGCTTACTCAATACCTGCAGATAACCAATGATCTGAAAACACCTTCGGATATTGTATTGAACGATCTGCAGCAGTTCCTGAAATGGATCACAGAGTTAGGTCTCAGTGCAGGCAGCCAGGCAAGGATCATTTCGGGCTTACGACAGTTTTATAAATATTGTTTGATAGAACAGATCAGCACAAAAGATCCTACAGCTTTATTGGAAGGACCTAAGTTGAAACGTTTATTACCTGATACTTTGAGTTATGATGAAATTGAAAGCATCATCACTGAAATTGATGTGAGTAAACCAGAAGGAGGACGAAACAAAGCCATCATTGAAACAATGTACAGTTGCGGGTTAAGGGTGAGTGAAGTAGTGAATCTCAAGCTTTCAAATCTTTACTTAGATGTTGGTTTTATACGTGTAATTGGTAAAGGCGATAAAGAACGGCTCGTGCCTATTGGCAGCAGTGCCATTAAGTATATCAACATTTATAAAGATAATATTCGTGTACATGTACCCATTAAAACAGGTAAAGAAGATTTTTTATTTCTCAACCGGCGTGGACAGCAATTATCAAGAGTTATGATCTTTTTGATCATTAAAGAACTGGCGAAGCAGGCAGGCATCCGCAAAAATATTTCACCACACACCTTTCGTCATTCTTTTGCTACTCATTTGGTAGAAGGTGGTGCTGACTTGCGTGCCGTACAGGAAATGCTGGGTCATGAAAGTATCACCACCACTGAAATTTACACTCATCTCGACAGAGAATACCTGCGTAAAACATTAGAACAATTTCATCCGGGCTTTGGAAAGAAATAAACAAGGTTCTACTAAATGAATTTATAAATCAGTCTAAATTCCTGCGGTAATAATGTTTAGCAGTTGAGCCACCGCACCCTATTGCACAATAAGCTTGCTGCTTTGAACGGTGTTTTTCTGCTCATCCATTACCTGCAGTATATAATGTCCGGCCAGTATATGATTTCCCAAATGAATCTGTTCTGTTTCATTTTTGCCGCTGATTTGTTTTTGAAAACTGTAAAACAGTTGTCCCCCTGCATTGATTAAACGAATTTGATAGACTCCGGGTTTTACATTGGGGAATGAAATATTAATCATACCAGATGAAGAAACGGGGTTGGGATATACTTTAACTTTTGTTTGCAACAAAGTATCTTTTATTTTTTCCCATTGAAGCATACGAGTATGTGTTATAACAGACATCATTCCTGAAATACTTCCTTTTCTTTTTCTTGTATAACCAACTACCACCACTTCACCCAACATTCCAATAATTGCAGGTTTCATTTCGATCAAAGGTTGATTCATTATTTGCACCGCACTTACCTGTTGTACTTCATATCCAATACTACTGTACACCAGAATGGCTTTATTTGAAGTAACTTTTATAGAAAATCTCCCATCCTCGTTTGTAATAACTCCCTCATTTGTTCCTTTAATCATCACTGAAGCTCTATGTATGGGCTTTTTTGAACCTGCCTCAATAACTATACCTCTTACAACATAAAGAGCAGAGCTTGAAACCACATTAATCCCTCCAGCTCTCCCTGATAATACTTTTGCAATATCTGGATTTGGCAAACAAACCTGTTTGGGCAATTGGTCTTTAAACTGTCCACTTGCTTTATTGACTAACAAAAAAGCAGGCAGTAATAAACCTGCAGCATATTTTAAAAAAGAAGATGCAGATTTTAGTTCAATAATTTCAATTGGTCTGCCTAACTGTTCATCATTAAAACGTCCGCAGGCATTACCTTTATAATTATTGAAAAAAGAATAAATCTCTTCGTCTGTTTGATTGGTAAAATCAATTACGTTTTTTTGACAGGATGAACAGTATCTTCCTTGCTCTACTGTTGTCATTTGGTTCCAGTCTTCATGACATGGTTCAGGAATGTGGATTTGTAATTTTTCTCTCATAACAGTTTTTGTTTTAGTTGATAAAATCCCTGCCACAAGTATGCAGCTGGCTTTGAAACGCTACTCTTCTTTCTTCACCAAACTTTTTAACAGGATGTATGGTTAAAGCAAATTACATAACTGCTCAAAAAAATATTTTTACTTAACTTCCCAGCTCAACTGTTGTACTTGGCATTCATCCGTGAAAAAGAAAAGAATCAATCGACCGATGCAGAACTGGTAACCCTTTACCAGGCGGCAGGTGATTTAAATATATTATCTACCCTGTATCAGCGCTATATGGATCTGATTTATGGTATATGCCTTAAGTATTTAAAAGACCCTGAGGCATCCAAAGATGCAGTGATCAATATATATGAGGAACTGGTTACCAAATTGAAACAGCATGAGGTGAGTAATTTTAAAAGCTGGCTCTATACCCTCAGCCGTAATCATTGCCTCATGCAGTTGCGTAAAGAAAAGGGGCATGGAACGGTAGAAATTCCGGAACAGTTTATGCAAACAGAGGAAATGCTGCATCTGAACAGCGTAATACAAAGGGAAGACCAATTGAACAGCATGGAAAAATGTTTGGAACAACTCCAGGCAGAACAAAAAACCTGTGTTACTTTGTTTTACCTGCAAGGGAAATGTTATAATGATATTACCGGGCAAACGGGGATTGAATGGAATAAAGTGCGGAGCTATATTCAGAATGGACGCAGAAATTTGAAACTTTGTATGGAAGGAGAAATAACCGGTAGCCAATAGGATACAGTCAATATTAAAAACCAGAAAGATCAATTACAACTCAAACGATATTGAACGGTACATCAGCAACAGGATGACTGCTGCTGAAATGCATGCCTTTGAACGGGCGATGATGGATGATCCATTTTTGGCAGAAGCTGTAGATGGCTATCGATCTGCTGCAGGTACAATTCACATGCAGGCAGATCTGGATGACCTGAAGCAGCGATTAATGCCTGATCAAAAGGAAGAAGCAACAATTGTTACAGGTTTCTTTAAACCATGGATGCGTGTGGCAGCAGGTTTAGCAATGCTCATAGCCATATCAGTTGTTATGTACCGTAGCTTTAATGTACCTGAACAAACAAGTAAAGAACCCGTTGCTGAACTCACTCAAACAGATACTGCCGCAACTGTACAAACTGAAACAAAAGTTGATTCTACAACAGTAGCCATAAATGAACAGCAACCAGCTATTATTAACCCGGTTGCACCTGCAACAACAGCTAAAAAAGAAACTAAACCTAAAAGTGTACCAATATTAAACTCCCCCAACAAATCTTCCATTGCAACGGCTGAACCACCCAACTCTACAAATCAAAACAATACAGCTATTGTAACAGCCCCGGCCCCATCAGGCATAAAAAAAGAGGAGCTAAAATCGGGTGAATCAGATATGGTGCTGATGCAGAAACAAAAAAAATCGACTGTTATTCCATTTAATAAGTTTACAGGGGTGGTTGTGGATGAAAACAATCAACCCTTGCCCTTTGCCAATATCACAGAAAAGAAATCAGGTGTAGGTACTTATGCTGATGTGTATGGAAACTTTACACTCATTGCATCCGACAGTGTTTTGAATATTGAAACTAAATCGGTTGGGTATTTCAGCAACACATTGCAGATACACAGCAATCAAACGCAACGAATTGTTTTGATAGATCAGGCCGTGATTGCCAATGCCCCCTCTGACAAAAAATTGTATGAAAAAAACAAAGACCGCCCTTCTGCTATGAAAACAGAGGTGAATGAATTATACACCGAACCGGCAGATGGATGGAACAATTACAGTAAGTATGTAGCCAATAATCTTCGTGACGAAAACTTCAAAGAACAAAGACAATCAAAGAACGTAAAAGAAGTAGAAGTTTCTTTTGATGTAAAACCCGATGGCACTATTGCTAACCTGAAAGTAGAACGCTCCAATTGCAGAAATTGTAATACAGAAGCGATCCGTATCATTAAAGATGGCCCCAAATGGAAATCAAAAACGGGTAAAACTGAACGTACACATTTCACCGTTCTGTTTTGATTATGACCATTCATGAAATCTTTCTTTCTCTTTCGGTCACTTCCCTACCTTTGCTCCCTAAATAAACTTGTTAACATGAAACGTTTACTATTTACTGCCGTTTGCTTTGCCTTGGTTTTACTGGCAGAAGCACAACAATTAAAAACACCTCAACCATCTACACCACAAATGGTTAAACAGGATTTTGGATTAGGAAACATTGAACTCTCTTACAGCCGACCGAATATGAAAGGTCGTAAAATTTTTGGCGACCTGGTTCCTTTTGATAAAGTGTGGCGCACCGGAGCAAACAATGCAACCGTAATAACTTTTTCAGATGAAGTAACCATTGGCGGAACAAAAGTTCCTGCCGGCAAATATGGTTTATTAACGATTCCTTCCGCCAGCGAATGGACGATCATCATCAGCAAACAAACTGATGTTACTTCGCCAACAGCTTACAAACAGGAGATGGATGTGGTTCGTGTAAAAGCGAAACCAATGATGCTCCCCTGGAGTTTCGAAACCTTTGGTATTTCATTCGAAAATATGAAGGACAACAGTTGTGAAGTGATGATGGCCTGGGATAAAACATTGGTTTCTTTTCCCATTACAACTGATGTAGATTCAAAAGTGATGAAGCAGATTGAAACAATTATGAAGAGCGATGGACGTCCTTATTTCAATGCAGCGGCTTATTATGCTGAAAATGGTAAAGACCTGAACCAGGCGATTGTTTGGTTTGATAAGGCCATTGAACAAAACCCGAAAGCTTTTTGGGTGTATTATCAAAAAGCAAAAGCGTTGGCCAAGCAGGGAAAGAAAACAGAAGCGATGACTGTTTCTATGAAATCAATGGAGCTGGCAAAAGAAGGAAAGAACGATGACTATGTGTTATTGAATGAAAAATTACAGAAAGATCTGAAATAAGATTTCTTATAAAGTAAAAAACCTCCAATCATGATTGGAGGTTTTTATTAACCGATGATTTTTTATTTTCTGATAATGTATCCGTTGGTGATGGGTAAAGGAAGACCGCCTGAAATATCCGTTTTATTAATACGACTTAAATAATAATTACTCATATCGCAACAGGTGGATATTCTGCTGTTAAATCCAAAGAACATGGAATCTGTAACGGTATTGTTGAGCGACAAATAATAAACCGCATAATCTTTACTAACAGTAAACCCCGTTGTTGCAATAGTATCACCAATATAGTAGAAAAGCCGTTTAATATTTTCGATATTTCCACTGCTTATACGTTTAGCTGTAATGTTTAATTGGGCTGAATCATATTGCCTGGCAGGGCCAACCAGTAAGTCTTTATTTGCATTATTCAACAAACGAAAAGAAAAAGTTGGATAGGGTGCCAGTTCGCATTCTTCTCTGGCACAATCTTTACCACACTGAAGAAACAGAACCGAAAAAATCAATAGAGAAACAAAAATCAATAGTTTATTTTTCATCAGGCAAAAATAATGTCATTTGGTCAAATCATGCCTTTTTAAGACTTGTTAAAGTTTGAATGACTATAGAAAGCAAAATAACAGCCACTGCCCCAATAACATTCAACCATAAAAACGAAATAATATCCATGTAATAAATGCTAATCACCAACACTTCTGAAAGGATGGCTGCAATAAATACCGCATTCCCTCCTACCCGCTTTAAATAGAATGCCACCAGGAAAATACCAAGGATAGTTCCATAAAACCAACTACCCAAAATATTCACCGCTTCAATTAAACTATTGCCGAGATTATAAGCAAAAAACGCAATGAGGATACTAAAGATCCCCCAAAACAAGGTGTACAACTTTCCCCAACGATATTCTTCTACATGGGTAAGTTCTTTTTTTGAAAACTTCTTATGAAAATCGATCATGGTACAGGAAGCAAGAGAATTCAATGCGGCAGCAATACTCCCCCATGCTGCTAAAAAAATAATGGCAATGATCAATCCTACCAATCCTGTTGGCAACACATCGCCTACAAATCGCAGAAAAATATAATTGGTATCATTGGTATCAGCATTGGGGTCGGCTTTTTTAATGATTCCTTTCATTTGTTCCCTAACGAGTTTACCATCTGCTTCTGCCTGCTGCATTAAAATCTTTGAGGAAGAAACGACCGGTTCATTCTCCTCCTTTAAAGCTGTTGTCAATTGAAAAGCTGCTAATTTCTTTTGCTGTTGAATATTGTCGTACAAAACTGCAGCTGCTTTATACTCTGGTGCATAGCTGCTGCTCAGCACAACCTTTTCCTGCGATTGATTAAAAAAAGCTGGTGCTTTAAAAAATGAATAATAGGCAAATAATAAACAACCAATCAATAAAATTAAAAATTGCAAAGGCACTTTAACCAACCCATTAATGAGTAAACCTTTCCTGCTTTCTGTTGTATCCTTTGCTGTAAGATATCGTCCTACCTGGCTTTGATCAGTTCCAAAATAACTCAACAGTAAAAAGAATCCTCCAATCACACCACTCCAGATATTGTATTTGTCTTTCCAGTCAAATCCATTCTCTGTAACTCCCGAAGTAATTACATTTAGTTTATTGCTCTTGCCGGCAATATGCAAAGCATCGGTAAAACCAATTCCATCGGGTAAGGAAGTAACGGCATAATAGCCGGCAATAAACATAGCTGCATAAATAATAATGAATTGCAGTTGTTGTGTGTATGCAACCGCTTTTGCTCCACCTGTAACGGTATAAATAATGAGTAACCCTCCCATTAAAATATTGGTGATATAAATATCCCAACCCAGCATACTATGTAAAACCAGGGCTGGTGCAAAAATGCTGATACCTGTACTTAACCCTCTTGATAATAAAAACAAAAAAGAGGTGAGTGTACGGGTTTTGAGATCAAATCTTTTTTCTAAAAACTCGTAAGCAGTAAATAATTTAAGTTTATGGAAAATAGGAACGAACGTAATACACAACACAATCATAGCCAAAGGCAAACCAAAATAATATTGTACAAAACGCATCCCGTCGGTATAAGCTTGTCCGGGAGCGGTTAAAAAAGTAATAGCACTTGCCTGTGTACCCATGATACTCAGCAATACCAACCACCAGGGCATTTGCCGGTTACTTAAAAAATAACCTTCCAGGTTTCTTGATGTACGGCTTTTATAAATGCCATAAGAAATTACACCCAGCAGTGTAATAATCAAAACAATCCAGTCGGCAAGTTGAAAATTCATGAAAATTGTTGGGTGAAAAAATAAAAGAAGATGATCAGTAATATCAATACAGCTGCTACGCTGATGTACCATGCATTCCAGGAACTATTATTCTTCTTTTGATGATCCGCCATAGTTAATTTTGTACTGCATTGAAAAAATGTTGAAATGCTTAATTACAACAGCATCTTTATATTAAACAGCTTAGCCTCCTTCTCTTTCAGAGTAAAAGAGGGAGAGGTTTTATTTATCATCCTGTTTAGGCTTCATAATATACGTAATCAGAAAAGTCAATCCAATCCCTAATATTAATCCATAAGCAATACGCTTGCTGATAAAACCGATTAATAAACCAATGCCGAGGCCGATCAACAATGTTTTTTCAATACTTGCCTGCTTTCTGTTACTCATATTTTTTATTTTCAACTTATAAGAGGTCTCATCAAACTTACAATCCAAACAGCAAAACTCAATGCTTCGGCTTCGCCAGCAAGTTAGCCATTAAACGATAAGCACCCGGAACAGCTGCAGGCAACTGGCGGAAAAACGCAACAGCACTGTAAACAAATCTTCCCTTTCCATAATCAGCAACAATTAAACTTCCGTTACGTTGCGGTTCACCTGCATCATTCATTCCTAAAATAGAAACAAAATTGCTATCTACATTATCTGCTTCATATACACTACGCTCCTGCACCCATCCTTCAAAATCTTTTTCTGTGATCTTGTTTGGATAATTCAACACAGGATGATTGGGAACAAGAAAATTCACTTTGGCATCTTCTTCCGTTACCCTGTTTCTTGAAATCGTAAACGGATAAGGCGACATCTTTGCTTTTATTGTTCCAAACTGATTGCTGGTATTATACTGCACCAGCAATACACCTCCTTGTTTTACATACTGCATCAATGCATCATACGCATTACTGAGCCACGGATGCACATTGTATGCACGGATGCCTGTAACAATAGCATCGTATTGTTTCAGGTTAACAATGGTAATATCTTTATCTTCCAGCAAAGAAACAGTATACCCCATTTGCGTTAAACCCTCAACCACTTTATCACCTGCGCCATTAATATAGCCGATTTTTTTCGATGCAATTTTTACATCGCTTGTAAATGATTTAATAACCGGTTCATCAAAATAAGTAATACGTGGTATATGATCATAATCGATCTGGTGATAACTATCCTTCCATTTTTGACCATTTTCATCAACCCAGAAATTAATGTCTTTTGAAAGGTTTCCTTTGTTGATGGTAACCGGCACAATTTTATCGGTATTTGCATTCATAACAGGCCCAGACTCGCCATTCTTTATATCAGTTTTTACAATACCATTGCTGCCTTGACCCTGTACGCTGATTCCCGTTGTGTTGAATGTTGTAAATGTACGCAGGTGAATATTTCCGGCTTTACTTGTTGCTCCATTTGAAACAAATACTTTCGGTTCGGGCTCCAATGATACTCTTGGAACAACTGTCAATGGCCAATAAATTTCACCTTTTACCGGATCGGTAAACTTATACATCACAGGCTTTTCAAAAACGAATGTCTGGTCTTCAATTTTTAATCTAAACGATACGGCATATGCAGGTTCGCTTTCAGCCTTCCCTATCAACAATTGATCGGTTATTGTAAATGATCCTTTGAGATTTGTATTTGTTAGCCAATATGGTTGCGATACAGGTTGAGTTGAAGGAACAACAAAATTGATATGCTCACGCAACAATACATTTTTTACAAGCAGCGTGTTTGGTTTTACAGTTGCTGTTTGTTTGTTACTGAGCATTATTGAAATAGGCTCTGCTTTTACATCACTTCTGTTAGAAACGGTCATGTTTACATGTAATGAATCGCCCTGCACTGCAAACTGTTCTGTAGCTACTGCTTCCAGAAACAATCCTGCACATGCTTCAATCAAACTCTTTACTTCTTCCAGCTTTTTAGTCTTCCAGTCACCATCGTTTATTTTTTCAATAGACTTGTATAACTCAATTAAGCTTTTTACAGAAGCTGATGGGTTTTGAACTGAATAATTGGCAACTACAGCATCAACCATTTGATTAATAACTGATCCGCCTTCATACTTGCTCCAGTCTGTTACAATTCCTTCAGCAAAATCATTCTTCATTGAATCGCCACCTGTTAATGTAAAGAATTCAATAGCGGCTCCCCGTTGACGTGGTACACCAAACCCCTGGCTCTTGTGCTGGCTGCGGCTTTCGCTGGCTATTTCGCCATATCCTTTTCCAAGCAATGGATTAAACACACCCACATCAATTTTCAATTGATCGTTGCTGGTTGTGTTAGCTCCACCAAAATTGTATGTGTTCCACATAATTCGTTTGGCCTTCCATGGCTTTACACCATACACAAACTGCTCAGGAAAACGATTGGGATCTGCTGCTGCATCAAATGCCTCACGGGCCAGTACAGCCGAAGCTGAGTGATGACCATGACCTGCCCTGTTATCAGGAGGAAAACGTGTCATGATTACATCAGGTCGAAACCTGCGGATCACCCACACCACGTCACTCAATATTTTTTCTTTATCCCAGATACGTAATGTTTCATCGGTTGTTTTGGAAAAACCAAAATCATAAGCACGGGTAAAGAACTGTTCCGCTCCATCCATTCTTCTTGCTGAAAGCAGCTCCTGTGTGCGGATCATACCCAATTCAATCCCCTGTTCATTACCAATGAGGTTTTGTCCGCCATCGCCACGGGTCATACATAAATAACCGGTGCGGTATAAACGCTCTTTACTTAAATAAGCCAGCAATCTTGTATTCTCATCATCAGGGTGTGCAGCAATGTATAATATACTGCCGATCACTTTCAGTTTTTTAAGACCCAATAAGATCTCTGAACTGTTGAGTGTTTGAGGAGTTTGGGCAAAAGATAAACAGTTAAGAGTTAGGACGACAACCAAAATGAAATATTTCTTCATGCAGACAATTATTGGTGGCGAAGATAACAGATGGATATAAAGGTTCTTTGCCGATGATGTAAATGTTGTCTTAAAGTGAACTTCCAAAAAACAAATAAGCCAGTAAAATAGAAGTGATGATTCCTACAAGGTCGGCAAGTAACATAGCTCCTACTGCATAACGAGTATTTTTTACCGCTACTGATCCAAAATAAACAGCTATCACATAAAATGTAGTGTCACTTGAGCCTTGCAGAATACAAGCCAACCTTCCTGCAAATGAATCGGCACCAAAGGTTTTCATAGTGTCGATCATCATTCCCCTTGCACCACTTCCGCTCATGGGTTTAATTAAAGCGGTGGGTAAGCCATCTACAAAACGGGTATCGGCTCCCAATGCTGCAAATACATATTTCATTCCATTGATGATTACATCAAAGGTTCCGCTTGTACGAAGCATGCTGATGGCTACGAGCATTCCAACAATGTATGGAATAATGCGAACGCCTGTTTCAAAACCGCCTTTTGCGCCTTCTACAAAAGCATCGAACACATCTATTTTTTTATACAATGCTCCCAATACAATGGCCACAAAGAGAAACAGTATGATTCCATTGCTGAGCTTACCCGAAAAGAGTTGTGCTGTTTTAGCATCCAGGCTTGTAACATATAAAACCAATAAAGCAATCACAGCCGAAATTCCTACAATCCAGGCAAGTATGACGGGTTGAAATATATTGATCTTTTGTTTAAATGAAACAATAAACAAAGCTGCCATTGTTGCTGCAAAAGTGGCGATCATGCAGGGGATAAAAATATCAGTAGGATTTTGTGCGCCAAGGCCTGATCTGAAGGCAATGATGGTTACAGGTATCAATGTTAGGCCTGATGCATGCAGTGCCAAAAACATGACTTGTGAATTGGAAGCAACAGCTTTATTTGGGTTTAGTTCCTGCAAACTTTCCATGGCTTTTAAACCAAATGGTGTAGCCGCATTATCAAGGTTCAACAGGTTAGCTGAAAAGTTCATCATCATATGACCTGTTGCCGGATGACCTTTAGGCACTTCTGGAAAAATCCTGGAAAAAAATGGCCCGATTATTTTTGATAATACCCGAACACCTCCCGCCTTTTCAGCAATATTTAAAAAACCCATAAACAAAGCCAGAATACCAATCAGCGGTAAAATAATATCCAATACAGCATTTTTTGCAGTCTCTATTATTCCATCAACTTTCCGAATTAATTGCTTTTGCACTGACAAATAGGTAAACTGCTTGAGAGATGGGTTTGCAGCTCTTGCAATATTTACAGAATCGGCTTGCAAATTATCGGAGAGTATAACCGATGCTTTTTGAACAGAATCAACTTTGAAATAGCCATATTCTTTTAAGAAACCGGCGTATTCTGATGAAAGTTTCTGATTGACCGGGGAACCTACAGCATAGTAAAAAATACTGTCGTGTTTGTCAGATGATTTACCCACAACCATCCGGTTGAAAATTTTCTCATCCCCGCCAATCATTTTAATGCCCGCCACCAGAAAAGCTACAAGAATAAAAGCACTCCAGATTTTGCTTAAAGCCATTTGTATGGGTTGATTTAAAAATGAAGATTGCAGATTTTTATTAAACGGCCAAAACCATCTTTTCACAAGCAAATTTCCCCCAAGTTTATATACACAATAGCAATCATTTATTCTCTCTCAGGTTTGGCAAAGTTGAATGACGGGAAGGCCTATCTTTGCGCCTCGAAAAAAAACAGATTATTCTTGTTGCGGTACAAGTGAGTGACACAACCAAAGTTGGGAATGATCACTAGCCGGCAAACAAATCAGAAATAATACATCTAAAATCAGAAATCAGCAATGGGTTTAAAAGCAGGAATTGTGGGATTGCCAAACGTTGGAAAATCAACGCTATTTAACGCTGTAAGTAACAGCGCAAAGGCACAAGCAAGTAATTATCGTTTTTGTACCATTGAACCAAATATAGGTTTGGTAGATGTACCGGATGTGCGTATTGATAAACTGGCGGAGCTGGTTGTACCTGATCGTACAGTGCCAACACAAATTGAAATTGTTGATATTGCCGGTTTGGTGAGAGGCGCCAGCAAAGGCGAAGGTTTAGGAAATAAATTCCTCGCTAATATTCGTGAGGTAGATGCCATTATACATGTGATCCGTTGTTTTGAAGATGAAAATGTGTTGCGTGAAGAAGGTGCTATTAACCCGGTAAGTGATAAAGAAATTATAGATACCGAATTACAGTTGAAAGACCTGGAAACAGTTGATAAAAAAATTCAGCGTGTTGAAAAAACGGCCAAGGTTGGTGATGCAAAAGCAAAAGATGAACTGCATGTATTACAAAGATGTAAAGCACACCTGGAGCAGGGCAAAAGCATTCGCAGCCTTGACTTGAACAGTGCAGAACTTGACCTGGTACAGGATTCATTCCTCCTTACGCAGAAAAAAGTTGTGTATGTAGCCAATGTAGATGAAGCCAGTATGCATACGGGCAATACATATTCCCAGGCATTGATTAACTCGGTGAAAGATGAAGAAGCAGAAGTGATTGTGATGAATAACAATATTGAGGCACAGATCAGTGAAATGGAGGATGCGGATGATAAGCAGTTATTTATGGATGAATATAAAATGACCGAGCCTGCTCTTGATCGTTTGATCCACGGCACCTATCACTTACTCGGGCTGCAAACCTACTTTACTGCCGGTGTACAGGAGGTAAGAGCCTGGACATTCCATAAAGGTTGGAAAGCTCCTCAATGCGCTGCAGTTATTCATACCGATTTTGAAAAAGGGTTCATCAAAGCCGAGGTAATTGGTTATGATGATTATATTACTTATAAAACAGAAGCCGCCTGCAGAGAGGCAGGTAAATTAAGGATTGAAGGAAAAGAATACTTAGTGAAAGATGGCGATGTGATGCATTTCAGGTTTAATGTATAAATGAGACTCAACTGTAAAAGCAGTTATGTGTTTAAGGTAAAAAACCGATTCTGATGGAATCGGTTTTTTTATTCTCCTTTCAGGACTGTGCAAAAAAATCCCCCGGGAAAACCCAAGGGATATACTTTTTACTGAATGGCTCTTAGAGAAACTTTTCAGCTTATGCTTTTTTAGCGTATTTCTTTTTGAATTTATCGATACGACCCGCAGTATCTACCAGTATGTTCTGCCCGGTAAAGAATGGGTGACTTGTACTGGAAATTTCTAGTTTTATGAGGGGATATTCATTTCCATCTTCCCATTTTACCATTTCTTTTGAAGGAGCAGTAGAGCGGGTTAAAAATGAATAGCCATTACTCATGTCTTTAAATACTACAAAACGATAGTTCGATGGATGAAGTTCTTTTTTCATAATTCCTGGGAGTTTTCAGCACGATTTAGCCGTGCATTTTTTTAAAACGAAAGCGCAAAATTAGGGTTAAATCCTCTTCCGGCAAAATGAAATTTGACTTGTTTTCAGGATAAAAGAGCATAAAAAAAAGGAGCACCAAATTCTTAAATGTAATTGCTTTCGCTTTTACACTTAGTTATCTAGTGCTCCCGGATCAGCAATTATCTTTTGACGGACTTTTGCTGCTCCACCACTTTCTTCTTTATTGCTAAATTTTCCAGCGGCTTTGTAAAGTAAAAGTAGTACACAAATACATTCATTCCAAATTTTTAAAGCATTTGATATTCACCTGTTCATCACCTTGTTATTCACATTAAAATATGTAAAACTGGGGTTTATAAACATGTTATGAACGCATATTCTCAAATTGTAAAGGGATGCCCAGCTCCCATCCTTTTGACGCCTGGATTACTTCCTGGAGATCATCAATTTTTTTACCGGTAACCCTTACAATATCATCATTAATGGAGGCTTGTACCTTTAATCCGGACTCTTTAATGATCTTAACGATCTTTTTAGCGTTTTCCTGCTTCAACCCATTTCTTACCTGCACCTCCTGCTTAATGAGTTTACCACTTTGAAATGGTTCCTTACTTTGGTCAAATGCTTCAGGCGCTATTCCCTGTTTATGAGCCCGGCTGATGAGCACATCAATCAACTGGCGCATCTTCATCTCATCTTCCACTTCAATATTTATTTTGAAGTCTTTTTTATTCAAATCAATTTTTATATGGTTCCCTTTAAAATCAAACCGGTTTGTAATTTCTTTCAATGTTACATTCACGGCATTATCTAAAGCTTGTGGATCAACTTTGCTTACAAAATCAAATGAAGGCATGATAAAAAATTTGAAGGATGAAGTAATGAGATATGAATGATATCTCAGTGTAACATTACAAATGTAGCAGATAGATCATGATTTTTTCAATCAAGACTTAGGGAGATGCTGCAAAAAGGAAACCCCGGTAGAAACCGGGGTCGTCAATCAACATGAGAAATATATAGAGAAATAATGATCGATTAGTTGTCGCCGGTCTTCACCCGGTTTTGCTCATCTGCAGCACCACTTGCTTTACGACGGCCATTTCCATTCATCTTTCCTTTGTTGAAACGGTATGTGAATGTCATACCTACTGTTCTTGAATCTCTTCTTTGCTGGAAGTTTGCGTGAACTAAACCGTATTTGATTTCGCCTTGTGCCCTTTGTGACCAAAGAATATCCCTTACACTTAAACGGAGCGTTCCTTTACCTTTTAAAACAGGCTTACTTACTCCAAAATTCAATTCACCTAAGGGCCGGATATGAAATACTCCTTCATACCCTGCTGTTCTGTAAAATCCGCTGATTTCTGTTGTCCAGTCTTTTCCAAATTTGTAGGAATTAGATGCACTCAAAACCATCGTAGTTCTGCCCAATGTCACGAAGTCACCATTAACCAACCCTTCAAACTTGTTGTCGTAAACATTCACATAAATATTACCACTCCACTTTTTAATTTGTTTGAATGCGCTTACTGCTACACCAAATTGTTGTTGTTTGGCAATATTTGCACGCTTAATGTAAGATTCATTTCTTTCTTCATTCTGTTCCAATACTTCCTGAATAATATTATTCGTATTTGTATAGTTTAATGTTGTAGTTAAGAATCCTTTATAGGTATGTGACAACTCAATGTTGTGACTGAACTGAGGTTTCAGGTTAGGGTTGCCTTGTTCGTATGTATAGCGATCAATAAATTCTACAAAAGGGTTTAAACTTTCGTAATCAGGTCTGCGGATTCTTCTGCCATAATTCATGCCCAATGAATGCTTTTCATTCATTGCATATTGAACATATACAGATGGAAAGAGTTGAGTATAGTTTAAGTTGAACGTAGTATCAAAATCAACAAATTTTTCTTCATCCTTATCGAAAGCATAGCCTGTTGAATTTCCTCTTGCTGAAGTATTTTCTAAACGTAAGCCAAGTTGTGCACTGATCTTTTTATTCAGTTGTTTACTGAAGTTAATATACGCTGCATTGATATTTTCTTTGTAAACAAAATCGTTGCGACGGGCTGAATCCAGCTTCAAATTATTATTGATCAAACTATCATAACGGGCAACATTATCTGTTTCAACATAACTTGCTTTAAACCCTGCTTCAAGCTTCAATCCATTTTTAAAGGGATGTATATAATCAACTTTTGCGCTGTATATATAAATATTTTGTGGTAAATCACCATACAAAGTATCCGGCATTTTAGGTTGAAAATTATTTTGATAGCTATTAATCAGGCTTTGTGTATTACCAGCATTATATCTTAAGTAATCAACATCGGCTGAGATCTCTCTTCCGGTTGTATCAAATACATGTCTGAAATTCAGATTTGTACCAAAATGCTTCCAGGTAGAAGAGTTATCTGCTTTACCAAGTGTTTTACTCAACAATGTATGATTGGGGCTGAATATATTTATATCGCTTGTACTGATGAATTTACCCGGGCTGTAGAAACCATTAGCAGTAAAGCCCAATGTTGTTTTTTTGGTTGCAAAAAAATCGAGTCCTGCTTTTCCGTTCAAACTCCTGTTTTTATGAATCATCCTTGTCTCCTGTTCAAATAAGGAAACCACTTCTTTGGTTATTGCATTAGAAAAACTACGCTGAATGTCTAATTCCTGGAAAGAATTTCTTGCGTTGAAATTTCCATTTGCAAACACATTCACTTTATTCTTTCTGTAGTTAAATACAAAACTGTTGTTATAACGTTGGTAACGGCCTTGTGTGTAACCGGTTGTAACACTTCCGTTATAACCAACCTGCAAGCTTCTTTTGGTTTTGATATTGATAATACCGCTGTTACCGGCTGCATCATATTTTGCTGGTGGGTTGGTCATAATCTCAATCTGATCCAATTGAGATCCCTGCATGTTACGAAGAAAATTTGCAAGATCAGCTCCGGATAAATAGGCAGGTTTCCCATCAATAAACACCTGTACACCTGCTTTTCCTTTTAAACTGATATTGCCATCTTTATCTACAGTAATCCCTGGTGATTTTTCCAACACCTCTAAAGCATTGGCTCCCGCATTCGTCGGTGATGCATCAACATTCACAACCAATTTATCAGGTTTCTGTTCAAACATAGGTTTACGGCCCTGTACCGTTACTTCTTTCAAACCCTTTGCTTCAGGTTGTAAATTAAAAGATGGAACGACGGCATTGCCAGCATCTTTTAATTCAATTAAGCTGCTAATCGTTTTTTTGTAACCAATTCCGGTTACACCTACATAATAAGCTCCCTCCTTAACAATGTCAAAAACATAAGCACCGGTTTTATCTGTAATAGCTGCTTTTACCAGAGAAGTGTCTTTTGCTTTGTAAAGTGAAACGGTAATACCGGCTAATGGTTTTTGTGATTCGTCCATTACTTGTCCACTTACTGAAGAGGTTTTTTGAGCAAATCCTGCAAATGATAAGGTTAACAAGGCCGCAGTTAGAATTGCTGAAAATTTTTTCATGATGATTTCGGTTTGATGATTCGATTTAATGATTAACGAGTACCTGTCTTTTTAGATTACATGCCAAAAGTAGGTTCTATGTTTTACATAGTACGTTGTTTAGTGTCGAATGGCCAATATGATTGATATTCGGCAAATCAATGACGCTAATATGACGTACGACTTAAAAACTTGTTACAGTCATCTTCGCTTTTAGTAGAAAAGGCAATTATTATATGTGGATGGAGGAAAATAAAAAAAGCCCCTGTAAGGAGCCTTGATGAATAATTTTTTTTAGAACTATTTTACATCGGAAAGGGCTTTTTTCTTACTTACAAAATAAAGTGCAATACCAAGAATGATTAAAACTAGAGAAATCAACTCAGCTTGTGTAGGCTGAAACGGGAGGTCATGATATTTTGTATTGACCCTGATCTTTTCTACGAAGAAGCGTTCAAGACCATTTAATACTAAGTATAATGAGAACAAACCACCGGCCAGTTTTATTTTACCTCTGGCAAAAATTAATGCGCCAAAAAGCAGAAGACAAACCACCGTTTCATAAAATGATGTTGGAAAGACCGGCACAGGTAAATAATTACAATGATCATCCTGTTCACAACCAGCCATCTTAACTCCTACCCTGTTTACATTATGCGGAAAGGTATAAGCAACCATCCAATCCGGTAAAAAAGAAGGTGCTTTAAAAGATGCATGAGGAATGTCTGCCTGCTTTACATCTCCGAACTCCTGCTGAAGATAAGTTTGATTGTTCTCTAGTGACTTTTGAAACTCACCTGGCAAAGCTAAACGAACAGTTGCATCTGAGTCAGCAACATAAGCGCTGTTAGGGATACCCCAATCCCCATCACCTGAAACCTGGCAGCCAATACGACCAATAGCATAAGCGATCATTAATGTAGGGCCCATGGTATCGGCCAAATGACGAATTGATATTCCTTTGCGTTTAGCAAAAATTATAATTGCTATAGCAGCACAGATCAACCCTCCATAAAAAGTTAAACCGCTAAAGGAAACCAATGAGCCAATTGGATCTTTTACAAACTGATCCCAGTTCTCAAGATTGTGAAATACTTTAGCGCCGGCGAAACCAAAAATGGCTGCCATGATCGTTATATCGCCTACCCTTTCATGTGGCCAAACACGAACCATCCGCTCTTCAGGTTTTGCTGCTTTTTGTTTGTTCTTTTCATACCACTTTAACCCGCCAAACAACAAGGCTAAAAAAATACCTGCACCCCAACTTCCCTGTGATGAAAAGATATATTCTTGCGGATCAACACCATCGCCCGCATTGATAAAAGCACCAATGATTTTATACCCCATCAAAAAACCAAGCAATGCATTAAATAAAATTTCAATTGTAGTGGCTGGTTTACCAAATACTCGTTTTTCTTCTTTCGGATGAAGAAGACCTTGCTTTTCCTTTCGTTGCAGACCTTTGGTTAATACAATAGCACCAGCAATAAATGCCAGGGCTACAAAAAAACCAAAGGAGTTGAGGAACCTTGCCCACTCCCATTCTACGCCAAAAATTTCTTTAAAAAAATAATATAAATTGGGATACATGCAATAAAATTGAGCTGCAATGATACTTTAAAAAAATTGGATTGCTAGGGCATCATTCTAAACAGCATATAATAATATCCCCCAACATTACTGCAGGGGGAATAACTCTGCTATGAACAAAGCTGAAAATGCAGTGGCATTAATTACAATGCTCTTCAAATGCACCTATCAGGTTCTGTGCAATCATTTGTGCAGGGCGGCCTTCGATCATGTGTCGCTCAATGAAATGAACCAATTGCCCGTCTTTAAATAAGGCAATAGCTGGTGAACTTGGCGGGTAGGGCAACAAATGTTCACGAATCTTTTTTATTGCATCCGTATCAAAACCGGCAAAGCTGGTTAATAAATGATCGGGACGCTTAGCACTGTTATGTACTGCCATTAATACACCTGGTCTTGCACTACCTGCTGCACATCCGCATACTGAATTAATAAATACCAAACTGGTTCCTTTTTGTGTTAAAGCAGTATCAACTGAATCTGCTGTTAACAACTCATCAAATCCTCCTTCTGTCATTTCACCCTTCATGGGAATTACTATTTCTGCTGGATACATGTTGAAATTTGTTTTTTGAATTCAATACAAAATTAAATGAATTGTAGCAACAGCAATCAAAACAGGAAATTTTGTCTCATTTGTTTACCATAGTTTGACTTTATGTCTGAAAACTTTTCTCTAAACAGAAGTAATGTCTTGATAAGTTGAGTTGGTTAGTCTTTTGATAATGCTATACCACAATTAGAAAAACAAAAATTAAATACTATGACAATGGTAAAACTTCAAAACCCGGTTCAGAAAAACCTCAATTACTTTTTTGATGAGTTTTTTAATGAGTTGCCGGCATTTGGCAAAACAGTGAACAATTTATTTACTCCAGCAGTAAATATTATTGAAACAACTGATGCATATCAATTAGAGTTAAATGCCCCAGGCCGTAACAAAGAAGACTTTAACCTTGTAATTGATAAAGGTTTGCTTACGATCAGTTACGAGAAAAAAGAAGAAACAAAGAATGAAGATGCGAAAATTGTTCGCAGGGAGTTCAGCTATCAAAGTTTTAAACGCAGTTTCAGTATTGATGAAAAAATTAATACAGAAACAATCCAGGCCAAATATGAAAATGGTGTATTGAAGCTTTTGCTTCCTAAACATGCAGAAGTAAAACAACCTGTGAAGAACATTTCCATTCAGTAATGAATAACAAATAGCTTGTTTCAAGCAAGTTGGTTTTGGTTTATAAGCCCGTTGTTTCTACAACGGGTTTTCTATTGAATAAGCCAGCAAAAAAATAAACATTAAGCAGTTTTTTATATTTCTGGTATAGGCTTAACAGGAAATAAATTACAAACATGCTTCTTTGCGTCTTGTATCAATGATATATTGAATCTTCCATTCGCCTTTTACCCGAATCAATTGAAATGAATTGACTCCGCAATGGCTAAAATTTCCTTTGTAATAAAACTGATAAGGTGTCCATACACTCGCAAGAGGGCCATCAATATGAATAGCCCCAAAGCTGATTCTTTCATCAGCATCGCCTTTGTTTGTTTTACCAACAAATAATACAAACTCATTGATCGCATCGGTTCTTACAATTGTTTCGCCATTTTGGTTGTTGATGGTTTGTAAAACGGCCCATTCAGAAAAAGCATTTTTCAAATCAACTGAATCTGCATTCTTCATAGCTGCAAACATTTTGTTAACAACTGCTTTAACCGAATCCTCAGTTGTTTGAGATGCACCAGTATTTAGTAAGGTTACTGTTAAAAAAACCGTAAGAAACCCCTTCATGATGTTTGATTTTGGCATTTGGCAGGTTGTTTGAATTACAATGATAAAACTTACCAACTATGCGTAACTTAAAATTTTACAAATGGTCTATAGCGCTGATGATGCTTTTTACAGTTACATCAGCCTCAGCTCAACTCTTTCCGAAAGGCACACAAAGAGGTGGTACCAATACAGGTGGCATTTTCGGTAACCGTACCGACAGACCTGTGATATTGCAGGATGGCAGCAAGCAATGGCCTGATGGAACGATTCAGTATCCCGACGGAACCACAAGGTATCCTGATGGTACAGTTCGTTATCCTGATGGTACTGTAAGCTATCCCCGCAATCAAAGGACACAACAGGGAAATAATCATGATTATGATCATAACACCTGCAATATGCCTCCGGGGCAAGCCAAAAAGAAATATGGTGGTAATGCAAAGGATTATGCAAAGGGCAAGAAAAACTGCAATTGCAAACATGGTAATGATGACTATGATGAAGATAACAGGAATGTAAACAGATACCCTCAACAGTATCCCCAAACAAATCCTCAGAACCGTCAACAATATCCACAACAATACCCTCAGCAAAACCCGAATACAAAAAATAAAAAAGGTAGCAGAACAACAAATCCGGTTCTTTAAGTTTCGAGTAGATAGATGATAACAGAAAGCTCAGCAATTGCTGAGCTTTTTTAATTTAAATAAGTTGCTCTTAATAACCAAGGATCTTTAACATGCTCTGTGCCGTTTGTTCTTTCGCATAGAGCCAATCGGTAAGCTTGCCGTTTTTATCATGCCCAACAATAACATGTTTAGGTGATGGTATCATACAATGCTTAATACCGCCATATCCGCTGATTTGATCCTGGTATGCGCCGGTATGAAAAAAGCCTACATACAAGGGTTCAGCACTTTCACCATTCAGCTTAGGAAGAAATACTTCATTGATATGTTCTTCTGAATCATAATAATCATGACTATCGCAGGTAATACCGCCCAGCACCACACGCTGGTAATCATTATCCCATTTATTCAGTGGCAGCATTAGGAATTTTTCACCAATACCCCAGGTATCGGGCAACGTAGTAATAAAAGAAGAATCAATCATGTACCAGTTCTCACGGTCGTTCTGCGTTTTTTCACCTAACACAGAGTAAATATGAGCCATACTCTCTCCTACAGTAAAACTGCCAAACTCTGTATAAATATTCGGCATATGCACGCCGGCTTTTTTACATGTTTTTTTAATGGTACCAACAATTTCATTGATCATCAATTGATAATCGTATTCAAAACCAAGAGAATGTTTAATCGGGAACCCACCGCCGATATTGATTGAATCCAACTCAGGACAAATTTTCTTCAACTGGCAATACAGGTTCACCACTTTATTGAGCTCACTCCAATAGTAGATGTCATCTTTTATTCCTTTATTTAAAAAGATATGCAACATCTTTAATTGAAACCGGTCTTCATTCCCTTCAATTTTGTCAACATAAAATTCAAGGATATCTCTTGCACGAATGCCCAATCTTGATGTATAGAAAGGAAAAGTTGGTTCTTCTTCAGCCGCAACACGAATGCCTACTTTAAATGGAACCTTTACAGTTTTTTTATATTGCTGCAGTTCTTCTTTATTATCGAGTATGGGCGTAACGTTCTTAAACCCGGTGTTGAGGAGTTTTGCTATACGGGTTACATAGTTTTTCTGCTTGTACCCGTTGCAAATGATCTGGATGTCTTTGTTGATCTTTTTCTTCTGGTATAATTTATTGATAATTTCAATATCGTAAGCATACGAAGTTTCCAGGTGAACCTCATGTTTCAGTGTTTCTTC
The DNA here is from genome assembly GCA_046593655.1 of Lacibacter sp. Taxonomy (GTDB): domain Bacteria; phylum Bacteroidota; class Bacteroidia; order Chitinophagales; family Chitinophagaceae; genus Lacibacter. The sequence goes on from JBKJNM010000253.1 coordinate 24,647, forward strand.
TACTACAAAAGAAAAATGACTGCTCTTGGTGCAATAACAATAGAAGTACTTTCCTTCATACTTATGTCGCTTGTATGCAGCTTCAAACATCTTCTTAGCTTTTTTAATTTGCATTCCTATCTTGGGTAAATAAGAAAGTTTCATGGGTGTGCCATATTTATCTATCAAAGCTTTCAGATTAAGACCGTTAAATTGCAGATAACCATCCTTCATTTCAAAACCTTCCTGCGGAAAATTGAAAGTTTGATGCACCAGGTCGGTGTAGGTGGTATTGGTCATCTCGTATGGGTTGGTATTCTTTGTCAACGTTTTTTGTTTGCAAACTTATCGTAAAAAAGAATTCAGCCGCATGAAGATTTTCCGACATAAAAAAAGGGTGAATTACTTCACCCTTAGTTGTTATTGAAATCCACTCGATTTATTTAACTGAATCAACAAGTTTCTTAAAACTTGCAGGCTCATTCATTGCAAGATCAGCAAGGATTTTACGGTCAAGGTCAATATTCTTTGCTTTCAATTTATTGATGAAAACTGAATAAGTTAAACCTTCTTCTCTTACTGCTGCGTTAATACGGGCAATCCAGAGTGCACGGTATTCTCTCTTTTTGAGTTTACGACCAACGTAGCTATAGGTCATCCCTTTTTCTACTACGTTTTTGGCTACGGTGTAAACGTTTTTGCGTTTACCATAAAAGCCTTTGGCTTGTTTAAGGATTCTTTTGCGACGGGCTTTAGACGCAACTGCATTTACTGAACGGGGCATATCTTAATGTTTTAAAATTATAAATGTTTGTTTACCGGTTGGTGTCTCTTATTTGAGACGCAATAAACGTTTTACAAAATGTACATGAGATTTTGCAACTTCACCGTCCATACGCATATTGCGTTTACGCTTTTTTGACTTTTTTGTAAGGATGTGACGTTTGAAACTCTTTTGGTGAGTGATCTTACCTGTGCCGGTTACTTTAAACCTCTTTTTGGCACTTGAATTGGTTTTTACCTTTGGCATTTGAATGCACTTTTAATTGATACCCTGCTGGCGGTTCTGCACAGGCAAAACACTTATGGGGCCGTTTGGGAAATATAGCTTTGAAGGGCTACCCTTTTGGGGGAGCAAAAGTAGGGAAAAACACTGGAAAATAAGGAGATTTATTCAAAAAAAGATCAAAACCTACCTTGGTAATCTTATAAAATGAGACAACCCTATTCCCACTAACCCGTTTGTGTCATTGCAGGTGCACTGATTGTTTTCTACTTTTCAGAAAGAAAACAGCGTATTTCCATTACAAAAAAGATTATATATGAAACAAATTACCAAACTCTGCCTTGTATTAATATGTAAAACTATTCTACTTTCCTGTGGCTCCGGTTCAAACAACGATACGGTGATCAAATCAAAAGATGGCAAAGTTACCGTATCAGATCTGCAAAAAGCAAGTGAACAAATGAAAGATGCTATGGATATAGCCGAAAAGAGAAAACGGGAACGTCGAGAGCGAGGTGATACATTGGCCATGAATTATAAAGACCTGCAGCAATATCTTCCTGAAGTAAGCGGGTATGAAAAGAAAGGAAATGCTGGTGGCGAATCAGTTAGTGGAGCGGGTTTTGGGAGCTTTAGCAAAGCAGTACAGCGTTATCAGAACGGAGATAAAAGGTTGGAAATTGAATTGATAGATTATAATCAGTCAGCATTTGGTTTTACAGCAGCAACCGGCATGTTTGGAATGAATGTACAGATTGAAAATGACCGGGAAAAAACCGGCTCCTTTAATACAGGTATGGAAGCTGTAAAAGGTTTTGAACGTGTTTTTAAAATAGAGAACAGAGCGGAAGTTACCTATACTGTTGTTGATCGGTTTTTAATTACAATAAAAGCAAGGGGAAGCAACGATATTGAAGAGTTAAAAAGTATAGCTAAAAGCATGAAGCTTTCTGAACTTGCTTCAAAATAAATTAGAATAGTAAAATGAACTCAGTTTTTCATTCTGTGTAAGCAGGTATGGAGAAACTGAATAGTGATCCTTTACCAGATTCACTTTTTATTTGAAGTGTTCCTCCATTCTTTTCAATAAACTCTTTGCTTACCAGCAACCCCAGACCTGTTCCTTTTTCTTTTTCAGTGCCCCTGCGTGAAATACTGGTATTTTTTTCCAGTAATTTTTTGATCTTGGCATCGCTCATGCCAATACCGTTATCACTTACTTTAATATAGATGCTATTGCCGGAAGAAACAACATTTACTTCAACTGCACTGCTACGATGGCTGAATTTAATAGCATTGCTCAGCAGGTTGCGAATCACGAATTCAATCATGTCTTTATCCGCATAAGCATACATACTTTCGCCCACATATGTATTGATCTTTATTTCTTTCATATGCGCATGCAGTTGTACTAATCTTACTGCTGTATCAATGATGGATTTTAAATGCAGCTTATCTCTTCTGAACTGCAACAAATTCATTTGCGACTTTGACCATTGCAACAAATTGTACAAAAGCTGATTGAGATTATCCAGTGATTGCTGGGCTTCAGAAAATAATTTCACCCGTTCTGCCTCACTCATTTTTTCATGATGCTCAGTAATCAGTTTCAGAAATGATTGCATGGTGGCTAATGGATTCCGGAGATCATGCGATACAACTGTAAACAGTTTATCCTTTACCTGGTTGAGCTCACTGAGTTTATTCTCCGATTCTTTCACTTGCTGAATGGTTTCTTCCAGCATAGAATTTTTCAATTGCAGATCAACTGTTTTTTCTTTTACCTGTTGTTGGAGTTCCTGTTTCTGCTGTTCAATCAATTCTTTTTTCTCTCTTTCTGTTTCAAAAGCAAGCCTTTCTTTTTCCAATGTTTCATTGGCCAGTTGTAAACGCATTTTATTCAACCTGCTGGCCAAACCCAATGATAAGATTACTGCCTGTATCAATACCCCGTATTGAACAAGGTATCGTGAAATAAAATTATCATTCATTAAACCAGTTTCCCGGAGAATAAATGCAATAGCACCTATTACCAGCAAAATATTTGCTGCAATAAAATATTTAGCGGGATCATACTTATCGAAGTAATAGGCAACAATACCTGCCACCAGCATCATGATCAATACCAACGCACCAAGCACTGCAATGATCATAAGCAATGGTTTCAGTAAATCAATATTAAACAGATAACAACCATAACCCGTGACCAGTGTTAGTATACAGGCAACAGCAAGGCTATTTAATATTTTGTTGATGTTAGGTAATAGCCGGGGTGTATGCAAATACGTTCGGGTAAAAAGAATTCTTGTTAATCCTGTAAAAGGATTAATGATCGCAAAACAAAAGGTATCCCACAATGGCGAACGTGGCCAGAGATATTCAATACCAAAACCATAATAGAATGCGAAGTAGAGCCCGATACTTACAATACTCAGTACATAATAGAAGTAACTGATGTCCTTCACTGCAACTAAAATAAAAAGATTATATAAAGCCATTACTAAGATGATACCGAAAAACAGGCCCTGCCATAATAATCGTTGCCTGTCATTTTTTTCAAAAATAGTTCGTTGTATAAGTTGAAAACTGATTTCTTTATGGGTATAGATACTGTAAATGGGTCGGAGCCTGATATACAAACTGATCTTCTCGTCTCTCTTTAAAAAAAAATGAATGGCATTGGTATTGGCGGGCTGAGATCGTTGATGCAATTGCACCAAACTTCCACTTCGTTCATAGCTTGCTTGATTTGCATTGGATTGGATATAGACTTCAAAGAAACCCCATTTGCCGGTTTGAAGTATCAATTCCTGATCAAGCCCAGAAATGTTCTTCAATTGCAATACTCCCCAGATAGTCCATTCCTTTTTCATGTCAGATAAATCAATCTCAGAAAACAGTTGAAATGATGCTTCATTTATCTGAGAAAATGAAATTCTTCCGGTTGTATCTTTCAACAATATTAAATCACCTTGCTCTACGGTCTGTGATTGAAATCCCGGTTGCAGCGATATTATCTGCTGAGCAGAAAGATCAGATGCAATAAGCGTCAACAATAAAATACCAATAAAAAAAGAATAATATTTTCTGCAACGGAATAACATGATGGTTTTGTAAATTTAGCCGTTTATATAGTTGAAAAAAGTAGTAAAGAAGAAATTATGCCCGGTATAAAAGTTTTATTGGTGGAAGATGATTGGATCATTGCCAAGGAGATTGCGTATAATTTACAGGATCTTGGATTTGAAGTTGCTGCCAATGTTGATAATGCAGAAGAAGCTTATCGTCAAATAAAAAACTTACAACCCGATATTGTGATCCTCGACATTGATCTTTCAGGTGAGATGACAGGCATTGATTTGGCCACACAATTAAAACTGGAGGGTCATACACCTTTTATTTTCCTTACTGCGCTTGCAGATTCACAAACAATTGAAAAAGCCAAGTTAGCAGAGCCGTATGCCTATCTAGTAAAACCGGTTTCTCCTGAAACCCTGTATTCAACAATTGAAATAACATTACATAATGCTGCACAACATCGTGCAGACATCACTGCATCAGCCACAAGCATCAAAGAAAACCTATCATTTAATGATGGCATTTTTGTGAAAAATAAAAAACGCCTGGAAAAAGTTTTTTTAAAAGACATTCTGTGGGTGGAAGCATATGATATTTATGCAATGATCAAATCAACCAGTGGCCAATACTTGTTAAGTCATTCCTTGAAAGCTGTTGAAGAAAAATTTCCATCTGCACATTTTATCAGGGCACACCGTTCCTTTCTTGTAAATAAAGAAAAAATAGAAGCCATTGAAGAGAATGATATCATTATTGCAGGCACACATATCCCTGTTGGCAAAACGTATCGGGAGGCTTTAATGAAAAAATTATCCATTCTCTGATTTCATTCACCACAAAAAAACGAACGTTCACCTTACTCTTCGTGTCCGTTCACCTGTTTCATTGCTGCGGATTTTCAAATTCTCCTAATTTGACAGTTCAATTGCTGCTATAAAATGAATAACCTGGCTACTCCGGGAATGCTGATTGCTGTTTGGGTGTGTCTTGCTGTGTATGCAGCCGTCATACTCTTCTTTGTCATTCGTGGTGCACGACGCACCAAAACAATGGCCGATTACGCTACCGGTACTTTTCAATTTTCTCCTGCAGCTATCGGACTTTCATTGGCTGCGGGCATGACAAGTGCGGCCACTTTTATCATCAATCCTGGTTTTGTTGCTTACTATGGAATCAGTTCATTTTTATCGATGGCTGTTTTTCTACCACTCGGTGCCATCATTTCGTTAGTGATCCTTTCAAAACAATTCAGAAAAATAGGAAATACTGTTCAGGCCAAAACAATTGCATCATGGCTTGGAACAAGATTTCAGAGTGAAGGCTTCCGTTTATACATTGCCTTTCTTTCCTTACTTCACATTACGTTCATTGTACTCATTTGTGTTGGGTTAACACAAGTATTGAGTAAAGCATTGAACGCAGATGTTTTGTATGTACTGTGTGGAATCGTCCTGTTCACTTTCGGATATATGATGTTTGGTGGTGCCAACAGTATGGTGTACACCAATATGATACAGGCTTTAATAAAAGTGGTGGTAGCAGTGGTGATCCTTGCTTCGGGTTATCATTTTTTTACAGACGGTGCCGGCGGACTTTTTGCAAAACTCAATGTCATTGATCCGCTACTCACAAAAGCATTCAATCCTTCAAGTCCTTTATACCGTGATTTTTTTGAAGTCGTTGTCTGTCAGTTTATTGTTGGTGTGGCGATTGTGTGTCAGCCGCATATCATTACAAGATCCATGTTGCTGAAACATGACAAAGACATGAATCGTTATCTCACAGTATCAGTTCTACTCCTCATTTTATTTTTTACTGTTGTATTTGCAGGCTTATATGGCCGTCTCGTTTTTCCAGATCTAACATTCAACAATGCTCCCCTCCCGTTAGATGGTGTTATGTCGGCTTATGTAGTTAGCAGTTTTACACCCATCATGAGTTTGTTTTTAGTAGTAGGGTTAATTGCATCGGGCATTGCAACGCTTGAAAGTTTAATTCAATCGATCAGCACCACCATTACATCCGATATTATAAAGCCTTTATCAGGCAAAAAAGATTTAAAGAACGAGTTAATGATCAATCGTGTTGTAATTGCATGCATGGCAGCTATTACCATTTTCATTTCTTACAGGCAATTAACGAATCCTGATCTGAGTGTAGGTATTCTTGCTCAGAATGGAGTGTATGCCTCCTTCTCTGCTGCATTTATGCCTTTGTTGTTTGGTATGTTTTGGAAGAATGTACACAAAGCAACTCCCATTATTGCATCTGTTGTTGCAATCACTACACACTTTAGTGTTTATTACGGAAGACTAACTCCATATATGGCAACCGGCACCAGGAACCCCGGCATTGCAGCCGCTATCGCCATCATCAGTTCACTTGTAGTTGGGTTAATTGTTCACTCACTCATTAAAAAGAAAGTTGAAGCAGTATGAAAAGACTCATCATCATATTGCTTTCATTGATGTTGCTGTTTGATGTACAGGCTCAGAAAACCTGTTTGCCCAACTATGAACTCCCCGTTAAAACCATTCAACTTGCTTTTGGCAAACTGGCTTATATCGAAAAAGGAAAAGGCAAAACAATTTTATTTATTCATGGCCTTGGTGGAAATCTTTCTCATTGGGAAAAATCAGTAAAGGAATTATCTGCAACATATCAATGCATTGCCATTGATTTACCGGGTTATGGATATTCTGATAAGCAAATGGATACAAAAGGGAAAGATCAATTGCAATTCTATGCTGATGTGATTGGTGAATTCCTGCAAAAGAAAAAAATAAAGAAAGTGATACTTACTGGTCATTCAATGGGTGGACAGATTGCCATCATCACATCCTTGCAGAATAAAAAAGTAAAGAAGCTGGTTCTTGCAGCTCCTGCAGGTTTGGAAACCTTTACTGAAAAAGAAGCGCAACTCTTAATAGCTTCCACCCCCCCTGCAGCCTTTGAGAAACAGGATGAACCTGTGATCAGTAATAATTTCAAACTCAACTTTTATCAGCAACCTGCAGATGCAGAACAATTAATACAGGATCGGTTAAGGATGAAAACCTGTGCAGACTTCAATCTTTATTGCACAGCAGTATCTAATGGAGTAAAAGGAATGCTTGCACATCCGGTGAAAGAATTATTGAAGATGATCAACATTCCTGTACTGATTTTATTTGGAGCAAATGATGCCTTGATCCCCAACAGGTATCTGCATCCCGGCTTAACTACAGAAAGTGTGATGAAAGAAGCAGCGGCATTGATCTCAAACAGTAAAGTTGAAATTGTACAGCAGTCAGGTCACATGTTTCAATTTGAAAAGAACAAGGAAGTCAATAATATCATTCAACAATTTTTGCATTAATCTACATTTACAAACTTTAAACTAAACGATCATGAGAAAACTAGTAGTGCTTTTACTGATGCTTGCCGTTCATGTTGCAGTTACAGCACAAAACACTGGTAAAATCAGCGGTAAGGTTACCGACAAACAGAACGGAGAGCCATTGATTGGCGCAACTGTAACTGTTAAAGGTAGCGGTGCTTATGTCCTTACCGGTGAGGATGGTGTTTTTACACTAACCAATGTAAAAACGGGAAAGGCCACTTTAACCATATCTTATGTTGGATATGCTGATGTAACCTTATCGGTTGATGTATCTGCAGGCGGTTCGGCTACTGCTGATGCATCATTAACTGTATCAAACAGGCCGGGTAATGAAGTGGTGATATCTGCTTCAAAGCGTCCTGAAAAAATTACAAGAGCTCCTGCCTCAATCAGTGTTATCAGTGCCAAAGATTTTGAACAATCTTCATCGTTTAACATTGGAGAACTTGCTTCAAAAATACAGGGTGTCGAATTCGTACGTACCGGTGTTACTGGTGTTGGTATTAATGCACGTGGTTTCAACAATGCATTTAATGCTAAAATTTTGTTGATGACCGATGGCAGAAACAGTATGATGGCAGGAAGCAGTGGTTTACCTGCAGGTATTATGAACACTGTTATTAAAGAAGACATTGAGCGTGTGGAAATTGTTTTGGGTCCTAACTCTGCGTTATACGGACCTAACGCACACAACGGTATTGTTAATACTATTACCAAAGATCCACGCAAATGGCAGGGAACTGATCTTGTTCTTGGTGCAGGCAACCAGGGTGTGTTCAGTGGTCGTTTTCGTACAGCTACAAAGATAAATAACAAGTGGGCTTATAAATTAACGGGTGAACATACCACAGGAAGAGATTTTGAATTCCACGATAGCATCTATGTAGGTGGAAGTGTTTATGGCCCCAGGCTTGCAATTCCTGAACGAATTCCTACTTATCAGTTTAGCCACACAAGAGGTGAAGCACATTTGTATTACAGCATTAATTCAAAAGCTGATATCATTGCTTCATACGGCGGAAGTAATAATAATTTTTTGAGTGTAAATAATACAGGTCGTAACCAGATCAGGGATTGGAAATTTTCTTACCTCCAGTTGCGTTATGTGAGTCCGCATTTCTTTGCCCAGGCATATGAAACATGGACCAATGTTGGCAAATCTTATGGCATTCCGGGTTATACAAGAGATTACTGGAACCGCACACACAGTAGCATTACCGACGGAAGTAATCCCTCCTATGGCGCTATTGGCCGCCTCCCGCCAGATTCTGCTGAGGCATTTGCAACACGTTTGGGAAATATGTTTAAAGAAGAATCGAAACGTTTCAATGCGGAAGCACAGTACAATTATAATTTCAGCAATATTGGTTTGAATATGATTGTTGGTGCAACATTTCAAAAAGATTTGCCCAAAACATTTGGTACAGTTTTAATTGATGCCAAAGAAAAAGTAGAGATCACGCAGTATGGTGGTGCCATTCAATTGGAAAAAACATTACCTGCCGATTTTAAATTGGTGGCAGCAGCAAGATTAGATAATCATAGTTTATTCGGCAATATGTTTTCACCAAAGGTTGGTTTAGTAAAAGGTGTACCCGGTGGTGCCGTACGTTTAACATGGGGTAGAGCATTTGCTGCTCCCATCATCTTATTCCAACGGGCAAGTGTTTTTGGAATTGTTTTCGGAAACGGAAGTGGTGTTACCTATATTCCTAACGGAGCAGATGTTACCAATGCCTCCCAGCAATTGGTAACATCTCCTTTAAATCCTGAACAGATTAATACGTGGGAACTGGGTTATAAAGGAGCAATAGGCAAAAAACTATATCTTGACATCAATGGTTATTATGGTATCAGTAAAAACTTCTTAAGCCCTGCGCTTTCTGTAGGTGGCCGTGCATTAAAAGTGGGCGACATTCCAATTACTACTCCTTTATTAATACCGGGTACTGTTACCGGTAATACGTTAAATGGTGCTGCTTTCAGTACTTACTTCAACTATGGCCAGGTAAAATCTTATGGTGTTGATGTAGGTGTGAATTATTTCTTCACCGATTATATCAGCCTTGCTGTGAAGTATAGCTGGTTTGGATCAGACATTACGAAAGACAATATTAAGAACGATGCAAATAGGGATGGTTATGTTTCCCTGGAAGAAAGAAGCTTGAATGCGCCAAAGAACAGGCTGGCATCGACATTAAGTTTCCAGAATCTTTGTAAAGGAAAATTATTCATTAACCTTTCTGTTCGTTGGGTTGAACAATTTGATTTGTATAGCGGCAGCCAGATATCAACTGCTGCAGGTAAGGGCAAAAGAGGTGTAGTGTATGGCGGTATCAATCCACTCAACAATCTTCCAAGAAATTATGTAAAGAATTATAACCGGGGTGCATTGGGTGGTTTTACAACCGTTGATATCGGTACAGGATATAAATTCAATCAAATGCTCAGCCTTGGTGCAGGAGTAAGCAATTTGTTTAATACTGAACAAAGAGAGTTTGTTGGATCACCATCCATCGGCCGTTTGTATTCAGTTGAATTGAGAGCTCATATTCCACACAGTAAAACAAAAAAATAAGTTGAGGGTGCTTAATGAGTGCAGATGGCATCTTGCAAAAGATGCCATCTGCCTTATTGTTAGAATTCATCATCTTGTATCTGTCTTTCTTTTAGCAAAAGAACGTTCAATATGTCCCTGCAATTACTTACCATACAATACTGGCTCAGGAATCATGCAACTTATCGTCCGCAACACCCGGCCATTATTTTTGAAGATAAACGATTAACGTATAAAGAGCTTTATGAAGAAGTCAATCGTTTATCAAATGCATTTATAAAAGCAGGAATCGGTAAAGGCGATAAAGTGGCCACACTGCTTTCCAACTCTTTAGAACTTTGGGAAATTTATTGGGCCTGTGCAAACATTGGCGCAGTAGCTGTTCCATTGAGTCCTTTATTACGTGGTCAAGGATTATTAAACTTACTTGATAACTCCGATACAAAATTGCTCATCACAAGTCAAGATCTCACAGAACATGTTGCTTCAATAAAAATAGATTTACAAAAAATTCCTGCTGCTAACTTTTGGATAACAGATACAAATGAGAAAGGATATCAAAATTATCTTACACAAAAGCAACAACAATCATCTGATTCTCCATTAACAGAAGAAGTAACTGGCTCTGATCCTTATAATATCATTTACAGCAGTGGTACTACAGGTTTACCAAAAGGAATTGTTATCAGCCATGCAGTAAGAGCTTTATATGGGTCTTTATTTGCCAATGCTTTTCGTATGACTCCTGAAAGTGTGGTCATGCATTCAGGTTCTATCATATTCAATGGTTCTTTTCTAACTTTGATGCCTGCTATGTTCCTTGGTTGTACGTATGTATTGATGAGTCATTTCGATGCAAAAGATGCAGTGAATATTATTCACAAAGAAAACGTAACACATACTATTCTTGTTCCTTCACAGATCATCAGTTGTTTGCAACATGCAGAGTTCAATAAAACACATCTCCATTCACTTGAATATATTCTTTCAGTGGGTGCTCCTCTCCTGCTGGAACATAAACAGGAATTAAATAAATTCATTCCAAATGTATTTTATGAGCTCTATGGCTTAACAGAAGGATTCATGACGATTCTTGATAAAAATTATTCCATGACAAAAACAGGAAGTGTAGGCACCGCTCCACAATTTATGGAACTGAAGATTGTTGATGACGAAGGAAAAGAATTACCCATAGGAAAAATTGGAGAGATCATTGGAAAGGGCCCTTTACTCATGACGGCCTATTATAAAAACCCTGAACAAACGAAAGAGGCACTAAAGAACGGATGGTTATTCACCGGTGATTTGGGTTATGTTGATGAAGATGGATTTTTATTTCTTACCGGAAGAAAAAAAGATCTCATCATTTCAGGAGGAGTAAATGTTTATCCCACCGACATTGAAGAAATTGTTATCAAACATAAAGCAATAAAAGATGTAGCAGTGTTTGGCATTCCCCATCATGAATGGGGAGAAACACCTGTTGCGGCAGTTGTATTATATGAAGGTGCTTCTGTTACAGCAGATGAAATAAAAGACTGGGCCAATCAAAACCTGGAAGCCCGTTATCAGAAAATATATGAAGTGGTTATTGTTGATGAATTGCCGAGAAATATTGCAGGCAAGGTGTTGAAAAGAGAGTTGAGAGAAAAATATCAGCACTGAATATGAAAGGGGAATAAAGAAACAAGGCTCACAAAAAACACAAAAAATGAAAAGTCATACTATCAATACGAATAACATTAAGCTTCATTACCTGGAATTTGAAGGTAAACAACCAACAATCATTTTATTGCATGGGTTAACTGCAAATGCACATGCATTTGATGGATTAATTGCAGCCGGCTTGAGTCCTGCCTTTCATGTGTTGTCGGTTGACTTGCGTGGAAGAGGTGAAAGCGATGCGCCTGCATCGGGTTACACCATGAAAGAACATGCTGCTGATATCATTGGTTTAATGGATGCACTAAAGATTGAAAAAGCAATTTTTGCAGGTCATTCATTTGGCGGATTTCTTGCCTTGTACCTGGCTAAATTTTTCCCTAGAAAGGTAGATCAATTAATTCTGATGGATGCTGCCGCCAACATGCACCCCAACACCAAAGAGATGCTGGGACCGGCTTTGGGCCGGTTGGGAAAAACCTTTCCATCAGTTGAAGCTTATATTGAAAAGGTTAAAGCAGCCCCCTACATAAGTTTCTGGGATGAACAGATGCTGAGTTATTATAAAGCCGATACAAAAACAAATGAAGATGGAACGGTTAGTTGTATTCCTCAAGCTGAGCACATGATGGAGGCAGTATTAAAAGGAAGTTTGGGTGAACCATGGCTTGATTATTTACAAACTGTAGAACAAGTATCTATTCTCATCAATGCACCCGGTGTGTACACAATGGAAGCAGCTTTATTACCGGAAGAAAATGCTATGGAAACCGTAGAGAGCATGAAAAATTGTATCTATGCAAAAGTGCCGGGCAATCATCAAACTATGTTGTATGGCGATGGAGCCAAAGAAATTGTATCTATCATTAAACATTTTCTTAATCAGTAAGTATGCAGGTAAAAAACAGTGTTATTGTTATTACAGGAGCCGCCAGCGGTATTGGTGAAGCAACAGCTATTGCTTTAGCAGCTGCAGGTGCAAAAGTTGTATTAGGTGATATGAATGAAGAAAAACTGCATGCAGTTAAGCAAAACATTCTTGATAACGGTGGACAAGCAGCAGCAACTGTATTGAATGTAACCGATGAATCTTCCGTACAATCATTCATGGATTTTGCAGTAACACAATTCGGAAGTATCAATGTAGTATTAGCATGTGCAGGAATTATCCGTGACAGTTTTTTAATTACTCCCGATAGGGAAACAGGGAAAGTAAAAAAGTTTATGACTACTGAACAGTGGAAACAAGTGATTGATGTGAACATGACGGGTGTATTCTTAACGCTTCGTGAAGCGGCCATCCGTATGGTTGACAATGGTTGGGAAGGAGTTTTAATTCCCATTTCTTCCATCAACAAATCAGGTGAATTGGGGCAATTGAATTATGCATCCACCAAAGCATCTGTTGCTTTATGGCCCAAGATTTTGGCAGGTGAATTTCATGCAAGAGGAATCAAACATATCCGTGTAGCAGCCATAGCACCGGGGTACGTTGAAACACCGATCCTGCTGGCTATTAAACCAGAAATTTTACAAAATATCATTACTGAAATACCTGTTGGAAGATTGGTTTCAACTGATGAAATTGTTTCAACCGTTCGCTTTATCATGGAAAATAATGCAATACATGGAACTACCCTTGAAGTAAGCGGCGGCATTATTGGCAAGGGTTTAGCGAAATAAAAAACCGCTCTGTTGAGCGGTTTCGATATTAATCAGTGGTTTCTTTTTTCTTCTTTGCAGTTCTGGGTGCAATGATCATGAGCATTCTTTTACCTTCTAATTTTGGAAAGCCTTCTACCTGCCCGGCATCTTTCAAACGCTCGGCAAATTTCAGCAATACCAATTCTCCTCTTTCTTTAAACTGGATAGCTCTTCCTTTAAATTGAACGTAAGCTTTTACTTTATTTCCGTCCTTCAAAAAGTTTTCAGCATGCTTTGCTTTAAAATCAAAGTCATGATCATCTGTGTTGGGGGTAAATCGTATTTCTTTCAATTCAGCCGATTTACTTTTCGACTTCATTTCTTTTTCTTTCTTCTTCTTCTCGTATAAGAATTTGTTGTAGTCAATTGCTTTACATACGGGCGGCACGGCTTGCGGAGAAATTTCTACAAGGTCTAATCCTAATTCCTGCGCAATTTGTAAAGCTTTTTGTGTGGGATAAACACCAACTTCAATATTCTCGCCTACCAATCTTACTTCCGGTACACGGATCATGTGGTTGATGCGATGTTCGGGTTCCTTTCGGGGAATAAAACGACCCCTTGGAGGTCTTGATGGAAATGCCATATTCAATTGCCTTCATCCCCTGAAGGAAGGCGTATTCGTTTTAATTTTTATTGATTACTCTTTAGGGGAAAGAGTAGTTATTTCTATTTTCGTTCTTTGATCTCTTCAACTGCTGCTGCAATAAATTCATCGGTAGCTATTGTTCCTGCATCACCTTTTCCTTGTTTGCGAACTGCTACCTTATTTTCATTCACTTCTTTTTCGCCAATGACCAGCATGTAAGGTACTTTCAACAATTCGGTATCACGGATCTTCTTACCAATTTTTTCACTCCGGTCATCAATCTCAGCACGAATATCAGCATTTTTCAGTTTACCAAGCAGTGTTTTTGCATAATCCATAAACTTATCGCTGATAGGCAGAATTTTTACCTGCACCGGCGCCAGCCATAAGGGGAACTTTCCTGCATAATGTTCCAGCAAAAAGCCAATAAAGCGTTCATGTGTACCCAAAGGAGCACGGTGAATGATCAATGGAATTTCCGGTTCGTTATTCTGATTGGTAAATGATAGGTTGAAACTTCGTGGCTGAGCAAAATCTACCTGGTTTGTGGCCAGGGTAAATTCTCTGCCAATTGTACTCCATATCTGCACATCTATCTTGGGGCCATAAAAAGCACCTTCTCCTTTTACTTCAACAAAAGGCACCCCGGTTTCAATTAATACATTTCTTACTAACTCTTCTGTTTCTTTCCAGAGCTCTGGTTCATTCACATATTTCTGACCCAATTTTTCAGGATCATGCAAACTAAGGCGCATGACATATTTTTCAATACCAAAAATTTTAAAGTATTTTAAGTACATATCATTAACGGCCTTAAACTCCTGTGCAAACTGTTCTTTACTGCAATAGATATGTGCATCATTCATGTGCAGGCAACGCACACGCATCAATCCAAATAACTCACCACTCTGTTCATAACGGTAACAGGTACCGTATTCAGCTAAGCGATAAGGAAGATCTTTATAACTCTTAGGCTCGGCATCAAATATTTTATGATGATGCGGACAGTTCATAGCCTTGAGATAATATTTTGTTCCGTCCAGTTCCATTGGAGGAAACATACTGTCAGCATAATACGGAAGGTGACCACTGGTGATGTATAAATTTTCCTTAGCAATATGCGGAGTAACCACTCTTTTATATCCTGCATCTTCTTCTGTTCTTTTGGCCAGCTTTTCCAGTTCTTCAATGATGATTGTTCCATTGGGCATCCATAAAATAAGACCTGGGCCAATATCATCATTCATTGTATAAATGCCCAATTCTTTTCCCAACTTCCGGTGATCTCTCTTCTTTGCTTCTTCAAGCATCAACAGGTATTCATCTAATTCTTTTTGTGACGGGAATGTTACTCCATACACACGGGTCAATTGTTTGTTCTTTTCATCGCCTTTCCAGTAAGCACCTGCAATAGATGTTAACTTGATGGCTTTGATAAAACCTGTATGCGGAATATGCGGCCCACGGCAGAGATCAGTAAAACCTCCCTGCGAATAAAGAGTTATACCACCATCTTCCAGGTTTTGCAATAAGTCTAATTTGTATTCATCGCCTTTATCACTAAAGTATTTAACAGCGTCTGCTTTGGATATTTCCTGCCGCTGGTAAGGATTATTTTTCCTGGCCAGTTCATTCATCTTCTTTTCAAGAATCAACAGATCTTCTTCATTCATCTTTTTGTCACCGAGATCCATATCATAGTAAAAACCTTTATCCAGGGCAGGCCCCACCCAGAATTTCACACCAGGGAACAAAGATTCAACAGCTTCGGCCATGAGATGGGCACTGGAATGCCAGAATGTATTCTTACCATCAGCATCATCCCAGGTAAGCAACTTTAAAGTAGCATCATCATTAATAGGCATGCCTAAATCCCATACTTGTCCATTTACATTGGCAGCCAAAATTTTTCTTGCTAATCCTTCGCTGATTGATTTTGCAATGTCCAGAGCTGAACTCCCATTTTCATAGTCTCTTGTTGCACCGTCGGGAAAAATGATCTTCATCATGAATAATAACTTGATTTTTGAGAGCTGCAAAGGTAACAAATGATTGCTGATGAAAATGAAAGTAAAATTAACAAAGCCTTTCACCCACCCATTTTTTTCAATTGCTTAAATTGCATTGAAATTTGATTCAGAATTTATATGATGAAATACTTACTTATTTTTGCTTTCTTGTTTTCTTCTTCTACTTTGCTTGCACAGAAATTCAGTGGACAATGGAGCGGCAGCTTTGATGCTTTGGGCGATAGCAGCGACCGCACTGAATATTTTCTGGAGCTGGAAGTAAACGGCAGCAAAGTTGAAGGTACATCCACCACCTACTTCATCATCAGCGGTAAACGCTTTTATACCATTTGCCAGATATCAGGAACATTTGATCCTAAAAGCAAGACCATCGTTTCAACTGAAGTTTCCAACATCAAGTCCAATACACCTGAATGGTTCAGGGATTGTTTCCAAGTACACACCCTCACTTATTTCCGCCAGGGCGATAAAGAAATATTAGAAGGCATTTGGAAAGGAGCAAGAAAAGAAGATAACTGCGGATCGGGTACTACCCTTCTTTCAAGAAAACAACTAGCAAAAAACATGGTTACCATTCCGCCGGCACCTGCCAATAACACGGTTCGGATGAATCCTAATTTGCCGAAGCCAAACACGCAAAAACCTGTAACAAAGCCCAACAACAATACGGTTAAAATAAAACCCAAACAAACGCCAGTAACGAAACCTCTGGTTAAAAAAGATACTGGTGTAAAAAAACAACCAAGTATTACCAAAGTTGATAACAAAAATGAAACCCAGAATAAAGTTGAAATAAAACCCATCATACCTGCACCGAAACTGCCCAATGGTTTGGAAAGAAGAGACAACAAAGTGTATGAAACCATTCCTATTATGGAAGAAGAAATCACTGTAAACCTGTACGACAATGCTGAAATTGATGGAGACATCATTACTGTATTGTTCAATGGCGAAGTGGTGGCTTTGCAAAAAACATTAAGCGATAAACCTATTACTCTTAAATTAAAAGCTATTCGTGGTAAAGACAATACACTTACCATGTATGCAGATAACCAGGGAAAAATTCCTCCTAATACAGCCATCATGCGTGTACAAAGTGGCGGTGATTATTACAAAGTATTTTTAAGTGCTGATGATAAGAAGAATGGAAGCGTGGTGTTTCGATTAAAATGATTTTAAAAAAGCTTCAACATTTTCAAAACAACTCTCATGAATTAAAGCAAGTCCTGCTTCCTAATTATATACATGCTAATTCGCTTTTAAAAACTGCTTTACATGATTCAGTTCAGGTCTTTCAGAATTAGCCGGATTTACAATGCTTAATAATTGGTTATAATAAAAGATTGCTTTTGTAAGATTGCCTGTTTTTTCAGCAGCCAAACCTGCCCCATAAAGCCCGTTAAAACGGTTGGGATGTTTTTTCAAATCTGTTTCATAGGCAATCAAAGCTTTTTCAGGTTGATTCATTTGAGCATACATGTCACCAGATAATTCCCTTGCGGGAATTACTTCGCCGGGAGTTACGGGATGTTTTTCGGTTTTATCTTCCAGGTCGGCGGCAAAATTCATCAAGACAATAGCTTCTTCTTTTTTTCCTTCTTTGAATTGAATCCATGCATCACCGGTTTTCAATTGTATCAATACCTGGTTGGCTTTATAAGTATCTTTTTGTTCCAATATTTTTTGATGAATGAGGGTTAGTTCTTTTAATTCCGCTTTAGCAGAAACCAAATTACCTATATGAACAGAGCCCATCAATCGTGTAAAATGAATGATCGCTTTCTGCCATTGAAAATTTTTCCAGGAAAAGTTTTCATCATGAGGTTTCAATGCAGCTGCTTCTTTCCAGAGTTTATTTTCAAGTAAAAAACGTGAAGGAATGGAAGCATAGGCATAGGCAACTTTAAAATTAACGGGATAAACTTCCCGAATGGTTTTAAGATAATCCCATTGTTTTTTTGCCAATTGATTTTCTCCTTTTTGCAAATAAGCATAAACAAGATAATCCATGCCATGAAGTTCCTCATCCCAATGTCCTTTAATACCCGCTTCTGCTGCATAGCATTGAGCTGAATTAACAGAAGCAAGGTTTGATTTGATACACTCGTCCCATAAGCCCAGTCTTGTAAAAATGTGTGATGGCATATGCAGTGCATGTGCTGAGGAAGGTGCAACGGATGCATATCTTCTTGCAGCAGGCAATGCTATTGCTGCAAGCTCAGGATAATCGTAGGTATGAATAATATAATGAACGATTCCGGGGTGATTGGGTTCACTTTTATAAAGTGCATTTAAGATGGAGTATGCTTTTTTTTGTTTTTGAAAAGTCTTATCAGTTGGGTCGGCGGCAGCATTCAATGCTAATGCGTAAAAAATGGCAGCTTCTTTATCAGTAGTGTATTGTAAATATAAACGTTCCATTGCCTTTTCAAAATTGATGCATCTGCTTTGATGATCAACTTTCTCCCATTCTTTATAGAAAGAAGCAATCGCTTCAATGTAAGCAGCTTCTCTTTCTGATGTTTGCTTTATTGACTTTGCAATTTTTATTGCTAGTTCACCCTTTCGAAGTTCTGGTTCTGATGGAGGAGTCCAAAGGGGGTGAAAATTAGACATTGCTACGCCCCAGTAGGCCATTGCACAATCAGGTTGCACATCAATGATTTTTGCAAATACTTTTTCTGCTTCATCATATTCAAATGAATGGAGCAACTTCAGAGCAAGATTAAATTCTTCTTTTACCTTTTCATTGCAGCTTAAGTCAAATTCCACTGAACCAAATTGGTTGTCGCTTGGCCCGCAAGCAATTACTTTGCCTCTTTTGAGATTGATTTCATTGATAAGTTCCTTAGAAGGGGCAGTATTTTTTTGTTTGCATGAAAAATTAGTCAGTGACATTGCAATAAAAAACAACGAGATGTATGAAAATGCTTTCATAAATGACTATTTATAATGTTTATCTCTACTCAATACCGTCAATGGAAGCTTAATGATTTAATCTATTTTCAAATACTTCAAACGCTCTTTTGCTTTATTAAACACATTCCTTCCCTTATCAATTCCGCTGCGCAAATGTTTTTGTTCTTCTTCGGGCAAATGAATAAAGTGAAAACATTCTATACTGCACGTGCCCTTCATTTTTTCTTTGCATGCATCGCATTGAATAAATAAAAGATGACAGGCATCGTTTACACAGTTTACATGTGTATCTGCAGGTTTACTACATTGATGACAATGTGCAATGATCTCTTCCGTTACACGTTCCCCCAGGCGTTGATCAAACACAAAATTCTTGCCATGAAATTTATTATCGAGTCCCTGCTCCTTTACCTGGTTCACATAGTTGATGATGCCCCCTTGCAAATGATATACGTTTTTAAATCCTTTGTGCAGCATATAAGCACTAGCTTTTTCGCAACGGATTCCACCGGTACAATACATGATGATGTTCTTGTCTTTATCTTCCTTCATCATATCAACCGCCATAGGCAGTTGTTCTCGAAACGTATCGCTGGGCACTTCTATAGCCTGTTCAAAATGGCCTACTTCAAATTCATAGTGATTACGCATGTCAATTACCGCTGTGTCGGGATCATTGGTTAGTTGATTAAACTGTTCTGCATTTACATATCGTCCTCTGTTGGCCATATCAAACGAAGGATCATGAATGCCATCAGCTACAATCTTGTTACGCACTTTAATATCCAGTACATAAAAACTTTTACCGTCATCATCAAGAGCAACATTCAAACGTATTCCGTTTAATGATTCAATTGAATAGAGATAGGTTTTGAACGCATCTATCTTTTCAACAGGTAAACTGATCTGTGCATTGATGCCTTCATGTGCTAAATAAATTCTCCCTAAAACACTCAATGCAGAAAAATCTTTATAAAGTGTATCCCGAAAAACAGGCGGTTCTGCAATTTTGAAATAACAATAAAAGGAAATGGTAGTGCGTGGTGTAAGATCCTTGAGTATGCGTTCCTTCAACTCTTTTCGGGAGATGCGGTTATGTAATTGAGCCATCTTTCTTGAATTTTAGTTCTTTACAAAAGCTTTAAACCCCAATTGCAGGTTGGGCAAAATTCTAAAGCGTGGCAAAGATAAGGAAAGCCTAAAAGTGCGGAATTTTCTTTCGGTCTTTAAGATTTTTACACCTAATCATCACTCCTGCTTAAACGGATATTAAATCCAATACGGAATTCATAGCGAGGTGCTTTACCCTGGGTATATCCTGTTACAACATCAACCCGTATGATGCGGAAAATATTCTCGAAACCAATATGCCATTCAGCATAAGTTGTTTTGGGCAGCCACATGATATTTGCTCCTGTTACTAAATTCCAGTTGAGCTTTTTAAAAGCGGGTATTTTATTGGTAAGAAAGCCGTTGAAATGATGTTCAACAAAAACAGTTGCATAATATTTTTCTGCATTGCTGTATAAATAATATTGCGGCAATTGAAAGGTTGTCATATAATCTTCTGCAGTGATCAACCTGTTACCGGGTAAATGTTTGCGATCCTGCAGTTCTACTTTGTTGCTGTTGAGGAAACCTCCTGTTTGTACCCTGTAATTAAACCGGCCAAGTAATTTTAAATTCAAATTGTCACGAACAGTTAATTGCCATTTATCATAATCAACATCACTTCCAAACAAACCATTGATTCCTTTTGTGTATTGCAAATTAAATGAGGGCCAGCTTGAACCGATATTAATTGTTCTGTCAGGAAACTCGATATATCTTGATTTAGGTTGAATGGTCAGTCCAACTGTAAGCATACTTGCCTGGTGACGGCTAAAGTTGCTATTCGTTATTTCAATTGGATAGTTGGGCAAGTATTGTTTAGTTGATTTATTGTTCCAGTTATAAGCGGTTGTATTTTCCAAAGGCATCCGATCCTGAAACTGAAAATTCCCAAACACAGTAAATCCACTTCCTAACCCTTTACTGAAATTGATGCGTGCATAATTGGTTGCATACAGTTTCATGAAATTTTTAATAAAGAATAAACTTGAAATGCTGTTCTGCAATGTTTCAATCGGATTATCATTATTAAGTTGATAAACACGTTTGCCTCCACTTACTGATACATTGGAAAAATATTTTTTGCCGAAATTGTAACGCACTGTTCCCCATCCATAAAATTGTTCACTGCTGAATCCATATCTGAAATGTGGAATGATGGTAAGATTTTTTCGATCTGTAAATTCTTTTCGAATGGTTAATGGTGCATCAATGACCAATCCTTCAACTGTATTAAAGCTGATCCCTTGCAATAAAGAAGGAATCGTATAACTCATTTTTTTCTTTTCCCTGTTGATGGTTTTACCGCTGAAGAGAATGTTCCCGAACTTGATTTTATTGCTGATGCGATCTAATGAATCAAGATAACGGGGATCTTTTCTTAACTGTTCCAGGCTGTCTTTCTTTACATAGTCCCTTTGTTCATCAAAGGTTAAAGGCAATGGACGGATGCTATCCCAATAAGTAATTGGTTTTTTATTACTGCCTGTTTCATATTTCAAGATTGTATTGTTGAATGTTTTTTTCAGAAACACCGGTTCAATATTATAGTTGCGGTACACATTGGCAAAACTTCCAAAGGCATCAAACCCGAAGAATTTTACAGAAGGATACAAGATTTGATTTTGCGGCACCCATTGATCAACACCCAGCATCTGGTACATCTGTTCAATACGAACGGTATCAGCAAAATTCATCTGGCTTTCTTTGGTGAGGATCAATTCAAGGCTGTGGATGCGCCATTCATCTTCAATGATATTGATATAGCCATTAAAACAAGGTTCATACTTTCGTTTGGAAATCACCTTGATCTGACTGATCAATTTTCCATCTTCACTAAAAGCACCTTCATATTTATACTTGTAAAAACTCATTGCATTTTCTGCAATGGGCGAAACAAATCCTCTTGGGTTTAATGAATTGCTGATTTGTACATTGTTTTCATAAAAGGAAAGAAAACCTGCGCCTGCAAATCCAAATCCATCACTTTGTCCGCTCACTCTGGTACTGATGACATCAATCTTTCGTTTGTTGGGCCCATCCACAGAAAGTTTTGATATAGTTTCTGACAGATAGATCATTTTCTTTTTGCTGGTATCACCATCTTCAAAATCGACCTTCTGTCCAAAGAACTTTTTAGGAAAGTCTCTCAGGTTCATGGTGCCTTTGCTATACACTTCACATTCAAAGACTTTATTTTCGGTGAGATGTTCTTTTCTTTTTTTAATTGTTTTGCGAATGATGGAATAAGCCGGATCTTCTGCACCGGATTTAATTACCACTTCACTTAATCTTACGGTTTGCTCTTTCAAAACAAAATGCAATTCTGTATTCTCAGCAATAACGGTGATTGTTTTTTCCAATCGTTCAAAACCAACATGACGGCAGATGAGTGTGTAAGTGCCGGGTTCTAATTGCAGAAAATAAGCACCCTGGTTATTGGCAGATGTGCCAGCTTTAGTTCCCTTAACGGTAATAGATGAAAATGGAAGAGGTTCTCCTTTTTCAGATTTCACAGTACCCGAAATTTTACCGGCAAATAAGGATCCGCTGAGGCTGAGAAAGAAAAGGAGAAATAGGTTTTTGATCATGCCACACGAAAATACCTATGCATCTGTTAGTAAAATACTAATTCTGTGAAAAACCGGTAGCACTAAGTGCAGCAAGAAAAGCACAAAGGTCACCAAAGTATTGCTTTGTTGATCGCTGTGCAAACTTTGTGTTCTTTGGGCAACAAATATCAGGCTGATACTGATTTGTTCTTGCGCAGATAAGCCCCTGCCAATGCAGCGAACCCACCCACCAAACCTGCCACCAAACCGGTAACAGACATGATCAACGCATGTGAATGCGATTTAAACAGCAGTTCAGAAATCTTCATCGAGAGCAAGTGGTCATTATTCATATCAATATATAAAGCAAGAACGATCCACAATACAAACAACGAAAAGAAACCCGTCATGAATGCATACAATGGTTTTTGAGGAAGTAAGGCTGCAACAAGAAAAGCTGCAATAGCAATACTCCACCATGGTAAATAAAAACCGGCCGCATAACTTAAAAGAGCTGTGAGTATAAAAGCTACTAAGAATTTCATTTAAATATATTTGATGATGTCCGTCAGACGGGTGTAAAAATTAATTAAGCTTTCTTAAATTGTATAGTCCATTTTACTTTTTCATTCTTCTCCTCTCCTTTCTTCATAATCCATGCTTTATAATATTGTCCTTTGGCCCATGTATCAATAAACTGATCGTAGTACTTGCTGCCCGGATTACCAACTTGTCCCCCCGGATATACCACATAGGCTTCTGTTTCTTCTGTAAGATGAACAATCATCCGCCAGCTGGGTCCATGACTATGTTGTGTTGCATTGATGATATGTTTGCCGCCACCGATCTTCAATCCTTGTTTTGCAAACGGCATCACCGCATCCCGCAGCATATGATATACGGTTGTGTTTTTATGCGTCGCCCATTCTAACTTATTTTCTTTTTCCATCAGCAACAATGCTTTTGCTGCAGCTTTAAAAGAGGAAACAAATACATCTGCTACGGTTTCTTTTTGTGATGTATTGATATTATCTGCAAATGAAAAAGCGGAGTCTCTTGCAAGTGCATCCACCAAAGTATTCTCACTTGGCCATGCATAAACCATGGTATCTTTTTGCAGGAACTCATCCTTCCATACTGCGTTTTCCAAACTGTCGTACCATACCTGGAAAACCGTTGCTGCTTTTGAATCCACTTCATTGCGCAGGTTCCAGTTTCGAATCAATTCAAAAAAACGACTTTCATCTGTACTAAGCCTGGAAACATCCGTGTACTTCAACATCAGCTTTGTTGTTACTTCAGCAAATGCATTGTAGGTATCATTCTGTAAACGCATCATATCTTCCGGAACAATGCCATTCATTTTCGTTAGATTTCTGTTGATCTGCAAACCACGATATACATCATAACCACCGGGAATAAAATAGGGATAAGTTCCATCAACGGGGCGCTGATTGGCACTGCTTACAAATCCTCTTTCAGGATTTACCTGGTGCGGATTTTCTGCTGCAGGAATCATTCCCTGCCACATATAACTGCTTTCAACACCGGGCATCACATAAATACCCTGCCTGTTCCATCGTGCAGGGAAAATTCCTTTTTGCCAGATTGCGATATCACCCCGTTTACTGGCAAAGATCATATTCTGCGCAGGCACCGTAAAGTATTGAAGAGCGTTGTAGTAATCATCATAATTTTTTGCCCGATCAAGGTAATGCCACATTAACAATTCATTGCTGGGGTCATGCGCAATCCAGCGACAGGCAATTGCTTTGCCATTGGTGAGTGGAGTGGAAAAACGTTCATCATAGGTAACGGGGCCGAACACAGTATAAGCAACCGTATCAAACAAACTTGTTTTCCCTTTGATCCTGATCTCTTCTACACGTTGTACTGCTTCTTTCCATTCACTATTGAATAAGTATTGTTTTTTGCCTGCATCTTTAAATTGAATTTCATAAAAATCACGAACATCTCTTCCCGCATTGGTAAAACCAAATGCAATACTGTCGTTGAAACCGATCACAATTCCGGGAATGCCGGGGAATGAGACTCCATATGCATTCATTGTGTTAGTAGTGATCTGCATTTCGTACCAGATAGCCGGCAATGTCAAATCCAAATGCGGATCATTACAAAGAATAGGAGAACCGCTTTTTGTTTTTACACCACTCACTGCCCAGTTATTACTTCCATTATCTTTTGATGGTTGTTCCAGAAAAGCCATCTTTAAAGAGCTATCTTTTTTATGGAGATAGACTGAATCTGCTTTTCCCGGTGCAATGGGTGTAAAAGAAGCTTTTTCAAACAAAGTACCTTTTGGGCTAATGGGATCTAATGAATCCTGCAACTGCGGAAAAAGAATCTGCATCTGTTCATCACTAAACACATTCTTTAAAGCCGTTAATGGAAGATCATCAACAGAGTAAGCTAATGTCTTTGTCATTTGTTTGATGAACAAAGCCGTTTTAAGATTGCCCCATTTTTCCGGTTTATATCCTAATATCTTGTATTCAATTGGTAATTCACTTTCACTTAATGATTCAATATAAGCGTTGATGCCGGCTGTATATTGTTCAGTAGAAAGCCTGGTGAATTCATTAGCCTCCATTTCTTTCAACATATTTTCTGCAGCATAAACCATTCCGATACGACGTTGCTCACGGTCAAAGTTCACCGCTCTTTCTCCAATGATCTCACTGATTCTTCCTGCTGCAGCATGTGTAGAAAATTCCATTTGCCATAATCTGAATTTCGCATGCAGGTAACCCTGGATGAAATAAGCATCTGCATCATTTTCTGCAACTACATGTGGCACCAGGCGTTCATCAAGATAAACACTGGCATTTTCTTTTAAAGAAGTGATATTGATCTCTTCATTAAAATCATGATCAACTGCTTCAGCATTTTGCCAAAAGCCATGCTGCGGACTTAGGAATTGCCCGAATGCAGGTGCAGGGCCTATTCGGGTATTGAATACATATACAAGACCCACAGTAATGACAGAGCAAATAAGAAAGGGTATCAATCGCATATTTGAGGTAATAAGGTTGAAAATTAAACAAAAAGCCCATTACACACAAAACAGTTCCTTGCTACGGCATTTTCCTTATACCTCAAAGTGGTAATACCGCATTGAGGTATTGTTTGGTATCTGAAACTTCCGTCATTTTGTGCTGTCATCATTAACCATTACACCTTTCTTAGTAAGAGAATCAAACGCATCAAAAGCGGGCCGTTCTAACCTATGACGAATTTCTGGTTTCCTTTAGTTAAAATGAAGTCGGCTCTCTTATTTAAGAGAGCCTTTCTTTTTAAAAGAGATGAATGGTCTTACAAATAATTCAGCAGTTGAGTACGCATCAGTATTTTTGCAACATGCAGGAGGAAACAATTGATGTAAAAAATATTCTCGGGCTTCAATTACCTACAGACCCAAGATGGGTTGATCTCACAGCTATTTCTTTGGAAGAAATCTTAACCGATCATGCGTATTGCGAACAGAAGGCTGCAACAACCTGTATTACCTTGATTCAACGTTACAGTGAGCATGAAAAACTCATCATTGAATTAGCGCCCATTGTTACAGAAGAATGGGCACATTTCCGTGCCGTTCTTGCAGAACTGCACAAACGGGGTTTAAAACTCGGTCGGCAACGAAAAGATATTTATGTGAATGAGTTGCTTTCGTTTAAAAAAAAAGGCGGGCATGTTGATGATCGCTTTTTGGATGAGCTTCTTACGATGGCATTGATTGAAGCAAGAAGCTGTGAACGCTTTAAGCGTTTAAGCGAAGGTTTGAATGATGCGTATCTGAAAAAATTCTACCGGAAGTTTATGGAAAGTGAAGCAGGTCATTATACTTTATTTATTACAATGGCTGAACATTACTTACCAAAAACAAAAGTGCGGAAACGCTGGAAAGAATGGCTGGAGTTTGAAAAAGAATTGATGAACAGGATTGAAATAAGAGGCGACCGGATTCATTAAAAAAAGGTGACACTATTTAATAGCATCACCTTGGGTATAGGGAAGAGTGCTCCATCATAGGGGCTGATTAGTTAGAAACGGCCATGCCTGCGATCCCGACGATCTTCTTTACGATCATGTACATCCTCTCTCCTGTCTCTTACATCTTCTCTGCGGTCACGCACATCTTCACGACGGTCACGAAAATCTTCTAAACGATCTTTAGGGCCGGTGTATGTTTGGCGGTCACGTTTATCTTCACAACGATCACGGATATCTTCTCTCCTGTCTTTTACATCTTCTCTACGATCACGCATATCTTCTCGGCGGTCGTGTTTATTTTCTATACGATCAAACTTTCTGCGTACCTGTGCTGAAGCATCATTTACAAACAGCAGCAATGCTGCTATTGCTACTACTGATAAAAAAAATACTTTCTTCATGGTTTATTTGTTTTTATTTGTTCGGATATATAGTACAGACCTGCACTTGTTTTCAAGGTTTAAAGAGAGAATGGAAAAATTTTAAAATCATCTTACATTCACTGTTCATTAACATGGAACATATGCTTAACAGAAGAAAGTTTATTCAGCTTACAGGTCTTACATCTGCATTTATTTCAACCAGCAGTTTTGCAGGAAGAACCGCTCCCGGCAAAGGCCCGATCGTTGTCTCTACCTGGGGGCCTAATCTAAAAGCCAATAAAGCGGCATGGGCTATTCTGAGCAAAGGCGGTAGTGCACTGGATGCAGTTGAAGCCGGTGTAATGATTCCGGAAGCAGATCCAACTGATATTAGTGTAGGTTATGGTGGCCTGCCTGATCGAGATGGAAAAGTAACATTAGATGCATGCATCATGGATGAAAAAGGAAATTGTGGAGCAGTGATGGCCATGGAGCATATTATGCATCCCATCCAGGTTGCCCGTTTAGTGATGGAACAAACACCCCATGTGCAATTAGTGGGCGATGGTGCTTTGCGGTTTGCTTTAAGTAAAGGTTTTAAAAAAGTAAACCTGTTAACAGTTGAAGCAGAAAAAATGTGGAGAGAATGGTTAAAGACTTCTAAGTATGACCCCATGACCATTTCCAAAATTTTAGAAAAGAAGAACGACGAACCCGAACCTTATCCCTGGCCTGTTGCATTGTTGAATCATGATACAATTGGAATGGTTGCGTTGGATGCAAAAAGAAATTTAAGTGGTGCTTGTACAACAAGTGGTATGGCGTATAAAATGAGTGGCCGTGTAGGAGACTCTCCTATTATTGGTGCTGGTTTGTTTGTAGATAATGAAGTAGGCGCTGCCTCTGCAACAGGTGTTGGTGAAGAAGTAGTGAAGATATGCGGAGCTCATACGGTTGTTGAAATGATGCGGCATGGTGCAAGTCCTGAAGATGCCTGCAAAGAAGCAGTTAGAAGAATTGTAAAGAACAATGGCAATAAAGCCAAAGATGTACAGGTTGGTTTTTTAGCCATTAACAAACGAGGTGAGTATGGTGGTTACTCTGTCATGAAAAATTTCAACATGGCCGTTACAAATGGTGGAATGAAAAAAGAAATAGATACTAAAAGTTGGTTCAGTTAAAAACAAGGTATAAGGTTTAAGGTTTGGGTTTAAGAAAGAAATTTATTCAAAACCCTGCCCTACAGCCTATACCTTACACCCTACACCATTATACCTTATCCCTCGTATGAATTATAAATTAGAGGTAATCGCCTTTACGATTGAAAGTTGCAGCTTTATTCAACAGGCAGGAGCCAACCGGATTGAATTATGTGATAATCCCAGTGAAGGTGGTACCACTCCGTCCTTTGGATTTTTAAAAAAAGCAAGAGAGTTAGTAAGTATTGATCTGTATCCCATGATACGGCCAAGAGGTGGAGATTTTTTTTATAGTGCTGATGAATTTGATGCGATGAAAGAGGACATCAAACTTTGCAAACAACTCGGTTGCGAAGGTGTTGTATTTGGTTTGTTGAATACAAATGGAACGGTTGATGAAAAAAGAACAGCCGCCTTGGTTGAGCTGGCCTATCCCATGCAAGTAACCTTTCATCGTGCATTCGATCGTACAAGAGATGCATTTGAAGCAATGGAAACATTGATTGAAATTGGTTGCGAACGTATTCTCACTTCGGGCTTAACACCGAATGTAACTGCAGGTGCAGATATGCTGGCACAATTAATAATAGCAGCAGACGACCGTATTATTATTATGCCCGGCAGTGGCGTAAAGAGTAACCTCATTTCAGCACTGGCCAAACAAACGGGTGCTGTTGAGTTTCATACATCTGCAAGAACAGTAGCTGCTTCAGCAATGAATTATCAGAATCAACTGATGAAAGAAGAATTGAATTCCGTTACTGCTGATGAAACAGAAATCAAACAAACCTTACAGGCTTTAGAAAATTATTTCAAAAGCTAACCTCCTTCAGATCTGGTATGATCCATTGATAAATCCCGAATTCAAACTGATTTTATTTCTTCCCGCTTGTTGTACATCTGCAGTATCTCTTTAAGATCATCCAGCGTATTTATCTCATCAGCTTTTTTATCTTTCCGCCATCTGCTTATCCGTGGAAAGCGAAGTGCCACGCCACTTTTATGGCGGTTACTGGCAGCAATGCCTTCAAAAGCGATTTCGAATACCAACTCCGGTTTAACTGTACGCACGGGGCCAAATTTTTCAATGCTGTTCCGTTTTACAAATGCATCTACCTGTGCAAATTCTTTATCGGTAAGCCCACTGTAAGCTTTCGCAAAGCTCACAAGCTTGTCTCCATCCTTCACAGCAAAAGTATAATCTGTATATAAATTACTTCTTCTTCCATGCCCTTTTTGTGCATAGATCATCACCGCATCAACGGTCAATGCATCAATCTTCCATTTCCACCAATCACCTTTTTTGCGGCCCGAGAGATAAGGCGAATTATTTCTCTTCAACATTAATCCTTCGCTGCCTTTTTCCCTGCTCCCGGCCCTGCTGATATGGAGTTGCTCCCAATCTGTTGGTTGTAAAACCGGTGACAGCAATAATAGTGGATGATGAATGTCTGCAATGACCTGCTCCAATAATTTACGTCGATCAATAAAAGGTACTTCACGCATGTCCTTACCGGCATATTCTAAAATATCGTAGACAACAAATCCTACAGGCGCTTCGGTCAATTGTTTTTTGCTGATGTTCTTCCTGCCAATCCGGGTTTGCAATACAGCAAAGGGAAGAGGTTTTACCACGCCATCACCTGCTGATGTATCCAGGCAAATGATCTCTCCATCCAAAACAATACCATCAGGTAAAGCAGAAACAAATTCATTGTATTCAGGAAATTTTTCAGTCACCAGTTCTTCTCCACGACTCCATACAAAAAGTTCATTGTTGCGCTTGATGACTTGACCACGAATGCCGTCCCATTTCCATTCGGCTGTCCATTCGCTGAGATCGCCAAGTGCAGCAGGATCATCTTCAACCGCATATGATAAATAAAAGGGATATGGTTTGGAGTGATCGATGGTGCTGCTGTTTTCACTCAGCAGGTCTTCTGCTGTTGTTTCTGCGGGGTTCCAGTTGCCTGCAATGCGGTGTGCAATGATTGAAGGAGAAACTTCCTTTGTTTTGGCAAGCGCTTTTACCATGATTGTTTGCGATACACCAATGCGGAAGCCCCCGGTGATCAGTTTATTGAAAACAAATTTCTCATTGCTGTCCATTTGTTGCCAGCTGCTGATGATGAATGACCTTTTAATTTCATCAGGCTCTTTTATTATACTTATGAAATGTTCAAGATAATAAGACAATGTTTTGTCTCCCTGACTTGAATTTTTGTTTTCCGGTAATAGTAATGCAATGGTTTCTCCAAGATCGCCCACGGTATGATAACATTCTTCAAATAACCAGGAAGGGATATTGCTTAGTTCAATACAGAGGTCTTTTAGAAAAGTGGAGTTTACAATACGCTTTGGTCTGCGGCCACTGAATACCGCTATTACCCATACCATGTCTTTTGGCGGTGCGGTCATAAAATAATCCTGCAGTGCCTGTAGCTTTTCATTCGTCTTGGTACTGGTACCTATAGTATACACAAGTTCGGCAAACTGCTTCATGATACATTTGGGTTTTCAGTGTCCGTGATCAGTTCCTCTTCATCATTTCCATATTCCGTTTTTATTTCACCAGCCTCAATGCCCTGTTCATTCAAGTAACGGCTGAAAGAGGCCTGGAAGCCATG
>JBKJNM010000259.1:0-8890 GCA_046593655.1 Lacibacter sp.
TGCTGGCGGGTGATTTGAGCAGGCTTTAGTTTTAACCGGAGCGTTCTTGCGAGCCACTATACAATTCATATGTTCAACAACATTGCCTGGCGAAGCAATCTGCTTAAACATACAATACAGCAAAAGAATTAGATTGCTTCGGCGCTTAGCTTTCTGTTATTCAAAAACGCTATGCGCCTCGCAAAGACGACATTTATAGTTTTATTATGATCAACATATTCATTTATTGCATAATTTTTTTACTGCCTTTAGTTTTGTTTCTTTGCAGCAAATCTCTTTATGGCAAATCCAATAATAGGAATTATTATGGGCAGCGACAGCGATTTAAACGTGATGCAACCGGCTGCTGATATTTTAAAAGAATTCGGTATTAGTTTTGAATTAACGGTAGTATCTGCACACCGTACTCCTCAGCGCATGCTCGATTATGCACAAACAGCTAAAGAAAGAGGATTGAAAGTGATCATTGCCGGTGCAGGTGGCGCCGCTCATTTACCCGGAATGGTAGCCAGTATTACAACTTTGCCTGTAATTGGTGTTCCTGTGAAAAGCAGCAACAGCATTGACGGGTGGGACAGTATCCTCTCCATTTTACAAATGCCCAACGGTGTGCCTGTTGCAACTGTTGCGTTGAATGCTGCAAAGAATGCCGGTATCCTTGCTGCAGAAATTATTGGAACATTTGATGACAATGTTTCTCAAAAAATAGCAGGATATAAAAATAATTTAAGAGATGAAGTGATTGCAAAAGTAGACAAACTGAAAAGTGAAGGATGGGAAAATAAGTTTGATTGATCTAATACTAAGTTGTTACTACTACAAATTCCTGCTCAAGAGAACGCGAATGTTGATACAATGCATCAATGAACTCTTTACCCCATTTTGCATAGAACCCAAGAATACTTTCATTCCGCTCCTGTAACCCATCTCCGGGAAACAGACTTTGTTTGATCTGTTGAATTTGATATTGCTGTTCAGAAAACTTTCTCTTTTCAGCTCGGAGCAATTTCTTTTCCAATTCCTTTAAACTATACAATGTTTTTGTTTTCAATGCCTCTACATGTTGAGACAAAGTAGTATCAATGGCTGCTGCCTGTTGCTTCAGCACTTCATATAATTGTTCTGCCTGTGTAAAGCTTCCGTTCAATTGCACTTTATTGGTTGTTTCTCTTTTCACAAACCTGTTCATTAGTTCCTGTTCAGGCAAAAAGAAATCAGCGATACTAAAACCAAGTTTATTGATCTTTACATTCCATTGTTGTACAGCTATTAAAAATGAATTCCTCAAAACCAATACTGGCAAAGGAGTTTGGTAATGTTCAAACACAGCTTTCAACTCAAGCCAGTATGCTAGTTCACCTCCACCACCAATAAAAGCAATATTGGGCAGAATAGTTTCCTGGTAAAGACCACGAAGGATCACATTGGGGCTAAACCGTTCAGGATGTTGCTTCAACTCAACCAATATTTCTTCTTTTGAAAACTTGATCGTACTGTTTGCAACTGCAAACCCATCTTCATCGGCTTCAATCCGTTCACGCAGGTCTTCATCAAAATAAAACAGGTTGATCTCTCGTCCACCTGCCTGTACTTTATAATGCTGCCCCAGCTCTGATATTGTTTTCTCCACTTGTTTTGATGAGCTGCGGTTGATCAACTCATCTTCAAATACCGGCAACATCTCCTGCTTTAATTCTTTTGCATCAGCAATCAATACAATCAATCCATTCTCTGCAAAAAGAAAATGCACAAAAGCAAAAGTTGCATCCTGGATGCTTGTTTTTTCTTTATAACAATGACGCAATGCATCTACAATTTCTTTTCCGTAAGGTTGCACCAGTAATTGTCCGCTGATATCATTGATGAGTTGTGTGATGTTTTTATCAATCAGCATTTTCCCAAATGCTCCGTTCTGTTGTGTAGACCATTGATAGTTTATTCCATTTACATTTGTATAGCTTAACTCTTCAAAATCGGCATCTTCACTTCCCATATAATAAACAGGAACAAACTGGTAAGACGGTAATTGCTCTTTCAGTTCATTAGCCAGTTTAATGGCGTGTAAAATTTTATAAATAAAATAAAGCGGACCTGTAAATAAATTGGGCTGATGTGCAGTTGTAATAGTGAAGGTATTTTCCTGTAACAGCAAGTCGATATTCTTCGTTACTGCTTCAGAAACATCCACGGCACCGTATTGTTTCCTGAGCTGATCAACAAGTACCCTTCTGTTGGTTGAAAAATTTTTCCGATCATCAATGGCTTTCTGAATGCCTTCCAGATCAGGACGATGGGAATAGAACGAACGCAGTTGCGGCGAATCGTCCAGGTAATCCAAAACTATTTTAGAGAAAACTCCTGTTTGCTGATAAGTCAGTCGTTGTGCTGTACAGTCCATACGTTTGTAAAAATAACGACATTCCTTTTGATGCAAATGCCTCCCAGCAAGTTTTTGCATTTCCTTTACTTCAGCTCATAAGCCACCACCGAATTCTTCCAGAAGGTTGGTACATAAACAATCCGTTTTGCAGCATCATAGCCAATATCAGCTGAGTTGATCTTTTGTTGCCGTCCATCGAGCAGCACCTGTTTGGTTCCATCTGCATTTACATAATAAACCACACCGCTCCAGGTTGACACAAGATAATCTTCGCCGGATACATTTTCTATTCCATCGGTACCACCTTCCATTCCTTCAGCAATTTTAGTGAGTGAGCCATCCTTTTCCATACGATACATTGTACCTGCATCCAAAACATAGAGATTTCCTTTATGTTTCAACACACCATTTGGACCTTTTAATTTTGTACTGTCTAATAAAACTGAAGGCTTGCTTTTCTTTACTTCATATACTCTTCTTGCTCTTGAATCAGACACGTACACAATTCCTTTTTTATCCACACTTACATCGTTTAATCCTTGTGCGCCTTCAATAGCAATGCGTTTAAGAATGACTCCTTTTACAATATCAATTACTACCAGTTCTGTAAGATCAGCAACGTATAAATTATTTTTGTACAAGCCCATTCCTTTTGGTGCATGCAACCCACTTACCCAATCAACGGCAATTATCTTTCCATCTAATCCCACTTTACCAACAGAGCCCTTTCCATCTTTACCCCAGGGTTGTGTACCATCGATGTTCGTTACATACAGCACTTTATTTTTTCCATCATATAAAACCGATTCAGGAACTTTTAATGTTGAATCTGTTTCCCAAAGTTTTACTAACTGATGTTGAGCAGACAGAGTTATCATGCTGCTGCAGAAGCCAAGAAAGAGAACAATTTTTTTCATGACGATGTGTTTAATGATGAGCCTGTTTACGAATAACAACAATTTATGAAAAACGTTCGGGGTTATAAGGATTAATATTAACACTGGTTGGTTGCCCGTTTGCAATTTCTGCTACCAGTTTGCCCGTGCCAGCACCTAAACTCAATCCTACCATCGCATGACCAGTTGCTACAATTACATTTCCTTTCACCCGGCCGATGTAAGGTAAGCCATCTGCAGAACAAGGTCTGTAACCATACCATATGTTCTCTACTGATGGCATTGGTATTTTAAACTCCGGCAAAAATCGTTCCACTGCTTCCAAAATACCAGCTACACGTTTCATACGTGGAGGGGTTTTGATGGATGTGATCTCCATTGTTCCTCCGAAGCGGATCTTATTCTGATCCATTGGTGTAATAGCTACACGACCTTCCTGCAACACAGCGGGGTAATTCAATTGAAAAGGAGAATCTTCCAATGTTACTGAATAACCACGACCCGGCATTAGCGGCAGATCCAAACCAACCATTGAAGCAACTTCTCTCGACCACGAACCCGTTGCAATCACCACCAGATCGGCATGGTATTGCTGTTGTTTTGTATAAACGGTTTTGATCTGTGTACCTTTTCGTTCAAACCTTATTACTTCTTCATTAGAGATCAACTGAACTCCCATTTGTTTGAGGATAGTCATTAACCCCTTCATCAGTTTCTGTGGATACAGGTGTGCATCGCCTTTAAAATACAATGCGCCACGAATACTCAATTGAACATGTGGTTCCATTGCCTGCACTTCTGCTGCTGATAAGATCTCTGCTTCAATTCCGATTTTTCTGGCATCTGCAGCAGCATGATGGGAATGTTCTTCTTTTTCTGTTGTTTGAAAATATTCAAGCAGTCCTTTCTTTTCGTAAGCAAAATCAAAGTGGGGAATCTTTGCCCACTCTTCATAACATTGTTGACTGAAGAATGCAATATCACGAAGAGGTATGGCTGAATCTTCTACATGTTTGGCCGTTGCACTTTTCATGAATTTTAATCCCCACGAAATGAGTGCACGATTCAAAGCGGGCTCTACATAAAACGGACTCTTTGAATTCCACATCCATTTTAATCCCTGCATTACAATGCCGGGTGTTGCCAATGGAATAAAATGACTGGGACATATATAACCGGCATTGCCATAAGAGCAGTTGTCAGAAAAATCGCCTTTATCCAGCACCGTTACTTCCCAGCCGCTTTGCTTTAAATAATACGCTGAACTTAGACCAACAATTCCACCGCCAACAATAATTACCTTACTCATAATTTGTTATTCATCTTTTATTATTCGTGCACCAAAAACCCGACCAGCTGTTTTTTCATAATTGGCTTCTATCCGCACGGTAACTTTTGTTTTGTTATTGATCAACTCAGCAGGAATATTATACAACACATCATAAAACTTTCCTGTTTTACCACCTTTCCATTCTTCGGTTGCAATCTTTACACCATCAACCATGATATCAAACTTACGGTCTTTATCATCGCCAATATATGTGAGCAGTAGTGAATTTTTAAACGATGTATCCACTTTCATTTCAAAAGAAAAATAGTTGTCACGCCTTGCTTCCCTGCCCATCCGATCCATGGCATCGCTCACATAAGAACGTTCACTGGCATTGAGGTTATGATCCCGTTCGGGTTGCATTTCACCAATACGAAAATGATCGATGGTCTTGGCTTCAATTTCTTGTTGCCGGTTTTTTTCTGCTTCATAATCTGCCTGCAACTTCGTCCAGTCTTCAGGTGTAAAGTAATCCCAGTACACACTGTAATACTGATCGTATGTTTGATAAAAAGGAATCAGTTTTACATCAAAAGGTTTGCCTACTGCTTTCATTTGAAACTGCAAACCGCTTCTTGGTTCAATCCACTCATTCACATTCCGGTTAGAAGTCAACAATACCGGAATTCCAACAACAGGGTCAGGTCTTTCTTTTCCTAATAAACCAGCCAACACCAGGGGACCATATTTAAACGCAATCCGATTGGGATTATCGGGCATGGCTTCTGTGTACAGATTCATTTCCAGGTCAACAGTTACCACATCTCCTTTTTTCCAAATACGTGTTGTGGTTAAATAACCTGCTTCATCTGTTTCTGTTTTTACAGAAACATTGTTCACTTTGATAACTGTACTTGAGTTACTCCAGGCAGGTTTCCTAATCTTGATTGTAAAAGAAGTTGGAGTTACACGATTGATAATGAGCCTTACCTGTTTACTTTCAGGAATATAATTTGTTTGTGTGATAATGACTTTTTTCTCCTTCCAGTTTAATGTTGATGGAATAAAGAGATTTACAAACAACACATTCTTTCCATCATAACTATAAATCTGTTCTGCATACTTGGAATGATTTTCAATACCGCTGCCAACGCAACAGGTGAACGTATGAAAGCTATCACTGAACTGTTTCTTTGTTCCCATCCGTAACGGAACAAAATAAGTCATCATCCCATTCTCCGGATTTTGCGATGCTAGAATATGATTGTACAAAGCCCTTTCATAGTAATCCATTAGCGTTGATGAAGGTTGCCAAGCAAACAAATGCCTTGTAAGCTTCAGCATATTATAAGTGTTACATGTTTCGCAGGTATTATCACTCAACCGTTCATTGAGTTTTCCAGCTTCGCCGCAATATTCATAATTACTGTTGCCACCAATTACATAGCTGTGTTTATGCACCATGGTTTCCCAAAAGAAAGAAGCAATGGTTTGATCGCTTTTATTTCCTGTTAACTCATATTGCCGTGCACTCCCGATTGCTTTAGGCACATTGGTATTGCTGTGTTTGCCGGGCAAAGGATCGATACGCTGTGCCAGTTTGCCCATCACAAACTCATCATAAAATTTATAAGAGAGAGCGAGATATTTTTTATTGCCGGTGAAGGAATAAATATTAGCCAACACATCATTCATACCGCCATACTCACAGTTGAGCATTTTTAATCGTGTTGAATCGGGTAAGTGGTTGACGGTGTTATAGGTCCAATCGGCCATTCCAGTTACCAACTTCAATGCTTTATTGCTGTTACAATACAAATATGCATCGCACAATCCTGACATAACTTTATGCACCGTGTACCAGGGGCTCCATCCTCCATTGAGGTCAAAACCGGATGATTTAATTTCTCCTTTGGCTACTTTACCAAAAATGGAATCTTCTTTTGGGATGGCACCAATATAACCCGTCTTTCGTGCAAGCTGACAACGTTCCAGTTCCTGAATGATATAATCAACACGCTTTTTAAATTCAACATTCCCTGTTGAAACATACATCATGGATGCCGCAGATAAATAATGCCCCAATGTGTGCCCCGACAATCCTTCACTTTCCCATCCTCCATAAACAGAATCTTTTACAGGCAAGCCAGCATATTTATAAAAACGA
This sequence comes from Lacibacter sp., assembly GCA_046593655.1. Lineage (GTDB taxonomy): Bacteria > Bacteroidota > Bacteroidia > Chitinophagales > Chitinophagaceae > Lacibacter. The sequence continues at coordinate 6,714 of JBKJNM010000259.1, forward strand.
TACAACAACCTGTTTGGACTTAATAACATGAGATAAGCACTATCTAATTGCATGGCTTTTGCAAATGAGCTCTGCAACAATTTTACATCACTCAGCGGAAATGCAAATGCTTTTACGGGCACAACTGGTTGCACGATTACTTTTGCATTCTTCATTTCAGGAATATAAGATTGACCGTTAGAATATGCAACTGAAAAAAGAAACACAATCAAAAGAGTTTGCTTCATGCTGAGATACTTATTTTTTTCCTGTTAAGGTTTTGATCGCTTCAATTTCTTTGGCATCATAAGCTGACCCGTCTTTACGAAACACATCATGAAACCAAAGTTTTGGTTCGCTGCCATCAGGCATCGGCGTATCCCATTGATAGATGGTGTTGCTTTTTCCGGCAACTAATCCCCAATTGATTGCTCCAACATTATACTTTTTAAAAATGGGCAGGTGTGTTTGAAACTGACTGTTTCTTGTACGTGCCATGTATTCACTGCAAATCACAGGTCGGCCCAGTTTCAATTTTTCCTGCAGCTCTTTTTCAAGATTGGTCGCCTCGTTATAATTGTGAATACTGATGACATCAGAATGACTTAGCTGATACTCATTTAATTCTTTATTGTTGTACCAGGTTGCACATGTAAGTGGTTGAGACGGGCGGATAGCCCATGCCCATTCAAACACTTTCTTCAACAAAGGCAGAGATGAAAGATCATATCCGCTATTACCGGGTTCATTATACAGATCCCACATTAAAACACGATTATCTTTTTTAAATCTATTGAGAATATCTTTTACATACAGTTCCAGGTATTTCCATTGAACAGAATCGTTGTGTGTATTCTTATTCGGACTGCGAACCCATCCGCTGTTATGTATGCCGGGCTTTGGTTCAGGTTGTTTGCCAATAGCTGCATCCGGGTTCCAGCAATCATCAAATATGGTAAAGATAATTTTGATCTTGTGTTTGTTTGCAATGGTTAAAAACTGATCCATTCTTTTTTTAAACCCTGTTGCATCTGCTTTCCATGCAAGGTCATGTAAATAAACACGCATGGTATTCATTCCGATTGCTGCTGCCCAACCCAATTCTTTATCAATTGTTGCAGGATCAAATGTTTCGGCCTGCCACATTTCTAATTGATTGATGGCCGTGCTTGGTAAAAAATTTGCCCCCACAAGCCACCCTTGTTTTTGATACCATGCATTTGCTTTTTCTGCTGACCAGATAGCTGTTTGTTGTGCTTTAATTTCATTTTGAACAGCAAAAGAAAATACAGCAATAAGAATAATGAGAATTCTTTTCATGATGTTAATAATTAATTTTTACATCCTTTATACTTGTTGGCAGCCATACCTGCATTTCATTCTTTCCACGGTTGGCCCACGTATAATATGGAATAGCTATAATCTTACGTTTTTCTGTACGGATGGAAAAGCCATCTTCACCAACGATCACAACCGGCACTTCTGCAGTTAAAGCTTTTACCTGCTCATCCATTACTTTGTAATCGATTGTTTCAAATTTTGTATTGGCAGGAACAATGATATTCCATGCTTTGTTATGATTATCTGCGCCTTCTACGCAATACACAATTGGTCCACGCTGAATGGCAATGCGGTTGTTATTCTGCTTCAATGAATCTTTAGCAACAATTGTATAAGCATTCATAGTAAATTCAAATTCAACTATATCAGTTTGCTTCCATTCACGATAAATGGAAAGATATCCATCCTTACTTAGCACTGAAACCGGTTTGCCATTTACAATAACAACAGGAGTAGAAGAAAAGCTTGCGCCTGCATTCGTATACAAATCACCGGGCACAGATCCATTGTTATACCAACCGGGGATTCGAATATGCAATTTGAATTTGGATTTTATCTCCGGATCAACTTTAATCTTCACCTTGCCATCCCATGGATAATTCGTTTCCATTTGCACATCCACTTTTCCTTTTGCAAACGGAATACTTGTATTACTTCCTACAAACAGGTTCACATAAATATCGTTATCAGTTTTTGCATAGATATAATCGCCGAGCGATGCTACCATCCGTGCAATATTTGCAGGGCAACAAGCTGTACCAAACCATTCTCTTCGTTGATGCTGACCTCTTGATGCTAATGGATTACCATAAAAGAAACGATCCCCGGTTAAACTCAAACCATCCAAAGCAGCATTG